>CAYWGE010000103.1:0-6519 GCA_964457215.1 uncultured Pseudomonadota bacterium | reverse complement strand
GTGCCGACACTTAGTGCCGGCACAGCTTTTTTTATCCCAATGGTTACTTCTTGCTCTAAATTTTTGACACGACTGACTAAATCTTTCCAGTCTGCTAAATCCGGTTTACGGGTCCAGATATTGAGTAATTCGATAATCTTTTCGTCTACCCCTTCTTCATGAAGAACCATTGGAACTTCATAAATACTCCCCACATCGGAGGCAGTAAAAACACAGTCAGAGGCTAAATTACAGAACATCGCAATCTTAGATTTAATCTCTTTTGATAAGAAGCGATCGGTCCGGCAGAGTAAAATATCAGGTTGAATACCAATTTCGCGCAGCTTTTGGACACTATGCTGAGAAGGTTTTGTTTTAAGCTCACCGGATGCTGCAATATAGGGAACCAGAGTTAAATGAACGTAGAGGACATTCTCTTCACCCACATCATAACGAAATTGGCGAATCGATTCTAAAAAAGGAAGCGACTCAATATCTCCCACTGTACCGCCGATTTCAACGATCACCAAATCCATATCGTGGGCCACCTTCATAATCCGGCCCTTAATTTCATCCGTAATGTGCGGAATCACTTGAACAGTTTTTCCTAAATATTCACCACTTCTTTCTTTTTGGATGACCGAGTTATAAATTTTACCCGTGGTGACGTTGTTGAGCCGGGTGAGGTGGGCATGAGTAAACCGTTCATAATGACCTAAATCCAGATCGGTTTCTGCCCCATCGTCCAACACAAAAACCTCACCGTGTTGGAAGGGATTCATGGTGCCTGCATCCACATTGATATACGGATCTAATTTTAAGATATTAATCTTAAGCCCACGATTCTCTAAAAGGGCTCCAATCGAGGCAGAGGCCAAACCTTTTCCCAAGGAAGAAACTACACCGCCGGTGACGAAGATAAATTTTGTTTTCATAATGAAGAGACCTTAGGAATTTTAAAAAACCAAGAACTTTATTTGAAAAAGTCTAGCAAAGTCTCTTTGAAAAACACAATAGCTTTTGTGTAAAATTTTGAAATTAAGGAAGATGAGGAAGTAAATTTAAGCCTAAGGCTTCTTCAAAACCATTCATCAAGTTAAAATTCTGCAAAGCCTGTCCTGCCGCCCCTTTGGTAAGGTTATCAATTGCAGAAATGACGATAATGCGATCGGTGCGTTCATCAAAATGGAGCCCAATATCACAAAAATTAGTCGTTCGAACATCCTTCACATTGGGAAAAGAACCTTCCGGTTTCACTCGAACAAAAGCTTCATTTTTATAAAAGTTTTTATAGAGTTTTAAGAGCTCGGAGGTTTTCCATTTTTTCAAGGGTTTTGCATAGGCGGTGGTCAAAATTCCCCGATCAATCGGAATTAAATGGGGGGTAAAACTCACTCGCAATTTCTCGCCCGCTAGATTGGATAAAGTCTGCTCAATCTCTGGAGTATGCCGATGATTTCCTACTTTATAAGCCTTAAAACCCTCATTCACTTCAGAAAAAAGCAGCTCCACACTCGCCGTTCGTCCCGCACCCGAAACACCCGATTTGCTATCGAGAATGATAGAATCTAACGCTATCATCTTCTCTTGAATCAAAGGCGCCAACGCTAAAGCGGCCCCCGTGGGGTAACAGCCTGGATTAGCCACGAGTTTTGCATTCTTAATTTGTTCTCGATAAAGCTCCGGTAAACCATACACAGCTTCTTTTAAAAGTTCCGGGTAGGCATGTTTTTCATACCACTGTTCGTATTCTTGAGCGGATTTCAAACGAAAGTCAGCAGAAAGATCGACAATTTTTATTCCCTTCTCTCGCAAACCGGCGACCGCCTCTTGAGAAGCTTTATGGGGCAAACACAAAAAAGCGAATTGAACCTTTTTAGCAACATCCGGAATCGAAAAAGCTTCAAGGGTTAGATCGCACAAACCTTGGAAGGCAGGAAATACAGTCGAAAAAGGGATTCCCGCACTTTTTTCGGACGTGAGGACTTTTAACTGAATTTTAGGATGCTGAAGAAGTAACCGGACAAGCTCTACGCCGGTGTATCCTGTAGCACCTATAACGGCTACGTCGATCATCATTTTAATTTATCGATTCAGCTATCACTTGCAAAGAGAAAAGTTTTCAAACAGATTAAATTATGGGCTTTATCTTGGGTAATGCATTTAAAAGCTTTAAGGGGAATCCGGTAAACTTTACTGTACTCACAGGAGCAGGGATTTCTGCAGAATCGGGCATCCCCACCTTTCGCGGCCCAGAAGGATTTTGGACCATTGGTTCAAAAAATTATACCCCACAAGAAATGGCTACTTCGGCCATGTTTCATCAAAAACCTGAAGAGGTTTGGGCTTGGTATTTATATCGCTTAGGTATTTGTTTAGAGGCTAAACCCAATGCGGGTCATTATAGTCTCGTTCAAATGGAAGAAATTCTCCAAGATCATTTTACTCTGATCACCCAAAACATTGACAACTTGCATTTAATGGCCGGAAATAGCGAACAAAGAACCTATCAAATTCACGGTAATATTCAGAAAGTTCGTTGTGCCCAGGAGTGTAGTCGCACCCTTTATCCGCTTCCTAAAAATTTACCTGCTTCCTCTCCCACTTTAAATTCAGAAACATACGCCATACTACATTGCCAGCAATGTAAAGCGTGGTTGAGGCCCCATGTGTTGTGGTTTGATGAATGCTATGATGAAGAATATTTTAGACTTAAAAGTTCACTCGATGCTGCCCATCACACTGATATTTTATTAATTGTCGGAACTTCCGGTGCAACGAATTTACCTGCGCAAATCGTTCAACGGGTCGCAGAGCGAGGGGGCAAACTCATCGAAATTAATCCAAACCCCAGTGCCTTTACTGCTCTTATTTTAGAAAAAGGTGGAGAGTGGATTCAAGATTCAGCGACAAAAGCATTGCCTGGAATTTTAGAAGAATTAAAAAAAATTTAATCTTCTCGTGCCTTCTGAGCAATAGCACGGAGCATTCCCCCAAAAATATAATGATGCAGAGGATAAACAGCGCCCCAGTATAAAATTCCCCATAGACCTTTGGGTTGAAAATAAGCATTTTGGACTAACTCGGATTCGTTGTCAGAAAGGGGGTGAATTTCAAACTCTAAAATCGCCTTACCCGGCACTTTCATCTCGGCCACCAAGCGTAGCCGGTGTGGCGCATCGACTCGCACCACTCGCCAAAAATCGAGCGCATCACCCACCAAAATCTCTTGCCGATTTCTTCTACCCCGACGAAACCCTACCCCTCCGACCAAACGATCTAAAACACCTCGAAACTTCCACAGGATATTTGCATGATACCAACCGGTATCTCCCCCAATTCGTCGAATGACATCCCAGATTTTTTCAACACTCGCTTTTATTTTTATTTTTCGAATATCTTTATAAAGAGTGCCTCCCGCCCATGCCGGGTCACTGGCTTGACTCCATTCATAAGGAGAAAAATCTCCCGCATCACTCCAATGACTCTCCACTTGATTCGATTCGATTTTGCCTAAAGCAAAATGGATTGCTTGACGAGGAGTCAATAAATCTTGTGGCACTATTTGAAGAAAACGTTGTTCTTTACAGTATACAGGATTTTTTAATCCTTCGGCTAAAGGCCTTCCAATCTTCGCGGACAGAGGTGTCACCCAATGAATCCAGTAAGAACTCAGACGTGGGGTGAAAAAAGGCACCCGAATAATCCAGCGCTTGGGCAAACCCGCTTCTTCGGCATAAATCCGCATCAATTCTTCGTAAGTGACTACTTCAGGGCCTCCAATATCAAATGATTGATGAAAGGCCTCGGGGCGTCCAAGCATTCCACAAAGAGTGTGAATCACGTTACGAATGGCAATGGGCTGACAAGGTGTATTGACCCATTTGGGGGTAATCATTACCGGTAAACGCTCGACTAAATATCGTAAAATCTCAAAAGAAGCAGATCCCGAACCAATAATCATTGCCGCTCTTAAAACGGTTACGGGCACTTGAGAGCCGAGTAAAATTTTAGCGACTTCGTGCCTAGACTTTAAATGCTCACTTAAATTCGCATCCTCTTCTCCTAAACCTCCCAAATAGAGAATTTGTTTGAGTTGAGTTTTTTCGGCAGCTTCGCGCATATTTTGTGCAGCCACACGATCGTTTTCTCTAAAATGAGTGGATGAGGAGCTCATCGAGTGAATCAGGTAATAAGCGTAATCACAACCTTGAAGGGCCCTTAGCAAAGAAGGTTTGTCCAAAACATTTGCTTCTATAATTTCAAAGTTTGGATTTTGAGGACCACGATTTTGCAGTTTTTCAGCGTGTCGAGCCATTGCACGAACGGAAAATCCGCGCCGTAAGAGCTCTGAAATCAAGCGTGCGCCCACATAACCGGTTGCCCCTGTTACTAAAATTTTATTTTTAGCATCCATTTATTCCTTAATTTCTTGGACTGTATAACGACGAACTTGAAGAGAGTTCGACCAATAATCGACCGGTAATCCTGCTTTTAATTTTAGGTGAGCTAAAAAATCTTTTGGGTTTGGCAAATCCTCCCAAACCGCTGGCAAAAAAGTACTGCGCCGTCGTCCTTCAATCAAAATCAGTCCATCAATACCTGGCCGAATTTTCTGCAAAAGATCTTCTTCAGAAGAAAAGGTAATGGGCTCACTTGGCGAAAGAATCGAAATGGAAATCTCCAACTCCCCAAACTCTTCAACACTCAAAGGATCAAAACGCGGATCTTCAAACGCTGCCGCATAGGCATTTTCGGCAACATCGATTAGGAGAGGACGAAAGGCTTCTAAAGAGCCAATGCACCCCCGAAGATTTCCGTGGAGATGCAAAGTCACAAAAGTCGCTCGCCTTTCTTGAAGATCGAGAGGGTAATTTTTTAAATCAATCGCAAGAGGCTTCGCAAAAGATAAGCCGTGTTGAATCGATTGCTTCGCAAGTTGCAGGAGGGTATTCATAAATACTCTATAAATTGATTAAGTTTTAATTAGCACATTTAACATTGATCAACTCTATAATAAAAAAGCCATTCTAGAATATTCTCTAGAATGGCTTTTGGGGCAAATTTATCAATCTTCATCACTGCGTTGGTAAAAAAGTGATGTTATAATTAGGAGTTCCCACCGAGCTACTTCCATCACAAGTAAAGGTGCTGGTGGCATCGTCAAATGGATAACTATAAGCCGTCGGGCAGGCTTGTTTTAAGAAAATGATCCAGGGTTGAGCCACAGAAAACCAGTTATTATTGTAACCATAACAACCATTATCTGTGCCCCCAAAATCAGGACTTAAGACAGAGGGCCAATCACTCTCATATGGAGAAGAGGCGCTGGTTGCACAACCACAACAATTCCCTCCAGGAACCGCCGCACTGTTGTAGCAGGATTGCGCATTCGTGTTGGTACAAGAATAAAGGTTATTGTTGCTAGTGCCACAATTAAAAGCCGCAATATCAGGCGAAGTATTGTTCGACGACAGACAAATTTCATCAGCAGTCCACCACCCGAGAGGAGAGCCACAGACTTTGGCATATTGCACACCGCTGGCTGCATTCGTTGCCAGGCCACAAAGCAATCCTGCAGAGCTACAATTCGAATCGGCCGTACACGGACAATACCCTAAACTATTTGGATTTCCTCCATTCGGACAAGAACCGGCCCCGCTAAAAGCAGTTGCATGGACATCCCGAAGCAAGGTGGTTTGATCCGTAGGAGAAGCCGTAGGAACGGTGGGGTTTATTGTCCAAGAGCAGGCAGAGAGCTGGCCTTGAGCAGAGGTACTTCCTGCAGTTTTACAATAGTAAGGATTATTAGAACCACTCGACGAAAAAGTACCCGCTGCGGGTGCCATTGAGACCCCTACATTGATCCCATTAATAATACTGACATCATAAAAATCAGGGCCCGAAGTCGAAAGGGTTTGATTACTCAAAGTAAATTCAGCAAGAGAATTGGGTGGATCTCCTCCAGTACCCGTCGGACATAGGCCGCTCGAATTAGCGCCGCACTCACCGGTTAGGCAATTCTGTCCGGTGCTATTGCAACCTGTACGGGCATAAATATTTCCGCTCCACTGAAAGGGAGCCCCATCGACTGGGGCAGGCATACAAATCGTCGAATGGGCACCTACGGGTAAATTCACCTGGTCAGTGGTGAGATCGGGTAAATACATAAAACAGATATTGTTATTCGTATTACACTCAGCTTGAGACCCGCAGTCACTATTGCTGGTACAGCTGCAATGTCCTGCTTTTTGGGTAGAAGGATCCGCACCAGCACAAGAGTTCGTGGCTTTTGTAGGGCAATCTGCATCGGTATTGCAAGGCAGCGATCCCCCAGTGACCCCTATCCATATCTGCTGACCCGTATTATTGGTAATCGTAAAGGTACGTTGACCCGTTGTACATGAAGGATTAGCGGGATCAGGGCTTGGCCCAGGATTAGGATTGCTGCCCGAAGAACCTCCTCCACAAGCAGAAGCAAATAAGAGTAAAACCAAACTCCATCGCAGAATGGATCTCATTGTTTATCCTTTCCAGCCT
>CAYWGE010000102.1:0-6519 GCA_964457215.1 uncultured Pseudomonadota bacterium | reverse complement strand
AATTCTTTTGGGGGTGGACTTTTTCTAGCTCCAAGCAATGCAGCGATTACCTTTAATTTGTATAATAATCTTTTTTGGGAAAATCAAAGTGCCTATCCTCAAGAAGCAGATCTTTTTATTTACTCTCCTACCTGGAGAGGAATGAACCTTTATAATAATGATCTGAGTTCAGTTTGCGTCGATGGAACTCCTGCCACTTGCAATAATGAAAGCAATTTTTCTGGTTTAGCAAATACAACCGCTTCGGCGAATCTCTATAACGTAGATCCGCTTTTTGTGGGAACCGGTGATCTGGTGGAATATTACTCGCTTCAGCCGACTTCGCCAGTGATTAAACAGGGGAGCATAAGTGCACCCGCTCTCCCTGCCTACGATTATACTGGCACAATTCCGATGGACAGCCCTCCTGATTTAGGCGCCTTGCAATTTGTGCCTGGACAACTCACAGGAGCTTGTGCGCTTCAAGCTCACCCATCCCCTTCAGCCAATATTTTTTGGATGTCAGGTTGGCTTTTCTTACTTGTCTTTTTGCGGAGGTTTCGAAAACGAGAATCGCACTAAGAATTCGTACGGTTTTTTTAAGTCATTGCAACCAAGAAAGCTTCTGCATCTCCAGCTTTGAAGCCATCGGATCGCATGGAGAAGTAGCGTTGATAAAGATCCTGAGCCGAAATATATTTACACCTTTTGAATCCGGCCTCATTTGCCATTGATAGAATTTCCGATGGAGAGAAAAGACTTAAAAAAGGCGTGCCCGACTCTGCAGCTTTCTTTATAACAAATTCCAAAATTGATTTTTCTTGAGAATCAAGAAGTTCAAGTGAAAGCATGAATGTCATGGCAAAAACTGAGCCCGAAGCTAATTTTGAAATTTGCTGAAGTGTCGCTAAATTTGCCTCTTTCGAGAGATACATTGAGACTCCTGTTGAAACCACAACCGCTGTTTTTTTCTTATCAAACCCCGCATCAATCAGTTTTTTCCACCAAGATTCTCGCGCCTCAAAGTTTACAGACACAAAATGTTGCCAATCGGGAATAGTAAAGCCAATCTCAGTGAGCCGTTTTTGCTTCCAAGCCTGAGGACCGGCTTGATCAATTTCGAAGAGCTGCAATTGCGAGGCAATTTCTGGGCGACGCTGGGCAAACGTATCTAATCCTGCACCCAAAATGACATACTGCTTCACACCTTGTTTTATTTTTTCTTCCAGGAGATCTTCAATAAAACGAGCGCGTCCTACGATTGAAGCCCGCATGCTCCTTGAAAATTCGGGATTCATGTCAGGGCGAGCACGCCAATTATTTTCTGCAACGAGCTTTAGGCCCACCTCATCCGTGAATATATGCGGCTTCGCATCAACCTGAGCATGCAACGCACGCCATAAGGCAACCCGCACAGCCGTAGCTTCTGGGGCTATCATTTGTTTATTGGATGTCATGAAAACCTCGCTGATGTATCTAATAATTCAGGCGCCAAAGACTATAATTCAAAACGGCCGCAAAACTTACCCATACGAGATAAGGAATAAAAAACAACGCAGCCCAGCTCTGAATTTTTCGGTAAGCATTTAAGGTGAGAGCAATAAACAACCATAAAATTGAAATATCGAGAAGAGCCAGATCCATTCGGTGCAGGCCAAAAAAGATAATCGACCACAAAAGGTTAGCTGTGAGTTGAACATAAAAAAATAATTGGGAAGAATGAAAAAATCCTACCTTTCTCCAAACCAACCAAGCTGAAACTGCCATTAAAAAATAAAGAATGCCCCAAACCGGTCCAAACACCCAATTCGGAGGATTAAAACTTGGTTTCTGAAGCCCTGCATACCATGGATCTAAAGCCGGAAAAGTGAAACGGCTTCCCACATATGAAACTCCAAAACACAGTAAAAGAAAAAACAGAAAAGCAAAAATTGTTTTAACCTTCATTTAATTTCCTTCTTAGCAGAAAAGAAGCTTTAATCATTTTCTAATTTCTCATATTTTCTCAAAAGAGATGAAAAATTCTAGGCAGCTTTCAACTCTGAAGTACAGTGCGGGCAACGAAGGGCTTTCATTGGAATCATCGAAACACAATAAGGACATTCTTTAGTAGAAGGAGCAAGAGGCTTTTCTCGCTTGAAACGGTTCAGACTGCGCACCACCAGAAAAATTGCGAAAGCCACAATTAAAAAACTCACAACGGCGTTGATGAAAACTCCATAATTGAGGGTCACAGCCCCCGCCTCTTTTGCAGCAGCCAGTGAAGCATAAGGCGCTGCGGCTTTTGTGCCTGCTTTCAAGAGAAGATAGAGATTGGAGAAATCAATATTGCCAAGAACCAATCCAATGGGCGGCATAATAATATCGTCGACCAATGATTTGACGATGGTCCCAAAGGCCGCACCAATGACAATTCCCACGGCCATATCTACAGCATTACCCTTGATAGCGAATTCCTTAAATTCTTTAAACATTCGTCGCCTCTTTTTTGAGATAGAGTTCAATTTTAATTCTTAGGTTTTTAAGATTATCAAAAAAATAACAAAGAAGATTTGAGATCACAAGATTTTAAAATTCTGCATCCGAGGTAAAAAATTTTAGGGAAAGCTAATAAATTGCACCGGCACCGAATGAGCAAGCCAGACTTGATTCTCCGAAAGAAAAAATTCGTAGCCAGCCTTATGCATGGCTTGAGAATTAATTTCAAGCACTAGCGGCTTCCCATGGCGCCCCCCTACTCTACGAGCGGTTTCTGGATCTAAAGATAAATGAACATGATGCCGAGACTTCGCAAGTAATCCTTCTAGACGAATCGCTTTTTCAAAGCGCGTGGCAGTCCCGTGAAAAAGAACGGGTGGAGGCGTTTCAGCTTGGAATCCAAGATCAATGGGAACAGAATGTCCTTGATTAGCCCGAATCTTTAAACCATCTTCACTCATCGAAAATCTTTTCTTATCATTCGTGCGGACGATCTCTTCCAGGAGTTCCCGATTCAAAGCTTGCCCGTGAGCATTAGAGAGTTGAATTAATCGATCAATCTCCACCCACCCTTGCTCCTCGAGCTTTAAACCAATTTTTTCAGGCCTATGCCTCAGAACCAGACTTAAGAATCTACCCATCGATTCTAAAATATTTTTCTTTTTTTCGGAACTCATGGCGTCTTAATTTTATTTTATGAAAGATCCCCTTCAAAGACCTACGAAACGAGTTTTTTCTCATCAATAGAGCTAAACACTAACGCTTATTACAACGCGGGTCTTGTGATGCCAAACACCCGCGGCAGGTATTTAAAAAGCCTTCATCAAAAGGTGTTTTTCCACAAGTGGTAGAATAATCTTCAAGAGAGCGGATAAAAAAGTCGCACATCGAAGAATCGATACAGTTCGACTGAAGTCGATTTTCTAAGATTCTAATTTGTCCTTGTAGAGTAGTTAACAAAGAAGATTGCACGTAAGTATTTAAAATTCCTTCTTGTCGATTCGAGTGCCGGACGCCTTCAATTTCCATTCTGCGTGTTTGCAAGCGCGACAATTCCCCTTGGGCTTGCTGTCTTAATTCTCCAATCAACTGATGAGCACCCCGGGTGCGGCTCTCAAGATCTGCACACTGGGCAGTTCGCTCACGGGCCAATTGCCTTCCGGCCTCGCGATCAATGCAGATTTGTTCACGAGGGCCAATTTGAATCTCTTCTAAAGAAACATTTCCCGCATAAATTCCTGCATTCTTAAAGGCTTCTTGATTTGCACGACGGCGCTGAAAAAGTTGTTCACACTCTTCTTCGCTCGGCTCAGAGCTATTCGCCACGGGCACTTTATCGATATTTGGAATTTGAGGAGGAGGCGGCTTAATTAAAATATTCGTATTATTTTGCCCTGGCCTCCCTTGAGCAAGTAACTGAGGGCTCAGTCCCATAAAAGCCTGAAAGCCCAGCATCAGAAACAAAACACTCTTAAAAAAATGAGGCATAATCTCCTCCGCTCTCCGCTTAGGAATAACACTTCTTAAATCGACCTATCCACGTTGATTGAAGAGTTGGGCGATGTAAAACTGCTTACTGATTTTTTCTCCGAACGTTCACAGAGACCTTGTCTTCTGAATAAAAAATAGTCACCGCGATTAAACAGCAACCCATGACACTTTTATGGACTCAAGTCCCGACTGCAGCGTACCTTCAAGGCCAAAACCTTGACGCCCCCACTCTGAGAAGGGCCACCGGCATAAGATTGAAACCAAGCCACAAAAGCAGAAGTTTCAGTGGAGCTCCAGTAATTGATGGTCAAACATTCAGCCCCCACACAGGCGGTGTATAAAGAAGCTAGGTTGGTTTCGATATTATCGATGCCCCCTGCACAACTTGCAGCCCCTCCCGAAGCGCCCATTTGGCAAATAGCTGGCAAATACCAATCAGAATAACAAGTCCCGGTTACACAGGGGCTATTCCCCGCAGAATCAATCTCATAATCACTACAAACTGCTGCGGCGTAGTTTCCTGGCCCCACTGCAGTAACGATTAGCGCCGTATTGGATGATCCATCGGTAAGGCTCGTCGCATTCGTGGTAACAAACCCCCCGCCATCCCAATCCGAACTACTTGCGTTATCTGCTAAAGAAACAACCGTCCCGCCAATACTTGTATCGGTAGGAGTCGTGTCATCAATTGCGAATAAATAACCTTCTTGCGCAATACACCCGTAAGTTAAAATAGAAACATTGGTCTCGGTGGCAGAAAAGGCATTATCGGCGTCTACCCTAATCACTCCGGGTGTGGGCGCACTGCCCGTACCCGAATTGCAATCGGAAGTGGCAGTAGCACCTGGAGTAATCGTAATGGTGCAAGAGCCACTCGCCGCCAGTGTGCTTCCACAAGTGCTAGAGGCTGAGGTGCCGCTAGGCCAAGTGGGGTAATCAATCGATAAATTGAGAGCCGAACTTCCTCCGGTGTTTGTTACCGTAATTTCTCGCGCATTCCCGTTTGTCGCTAAGAATAAATTCGTCACACTCACCGACAAGGTCGTGGTATTTGTTGAACAACTGACGTCTACATTACTCACCGCACCACTCACATTCCCTGAGCCGTTGGTTACTATGCAAGTTTGACCTGTGGGCTGAGTCAACACGGTCACCGTATAGGGGCTACCTTCGGCAATTTCAGTCGAGAATATAAATCCCCCATTTACACTTAAACTTAAATCATCGCTGCCGTTGTTTTGCAAAACCAGAGTGCCCCCATTGAGACCCGAAAGGCTTCCCCCCACACTGTAAGAATTTGCCGAACAAGTGACCAAAACACTCGTCACATTGCCCCCATTAATCACCCCACTCCCTTTGCTCACGCTACAGACCTGGCCCGAGGAAGTGTTCAGCACCGTCACCGCATAATTAGAAGAATCGGGCAACGCAGTTGAAAAGGTGAAATTCCCGTCTACATTGATAGTAAGATTATCCCCCCCATTGTTTTGCAAAACGACCGAACCACTGAGGCCCGTAATCGTCCCACCCACGGTATAAGTCGTTTGATTTTGAGGGTTTTGTCCGGAACAACCTCCCCCCGTTATATCGGAGGCCCCCATCATGAGGGGGGCAAGGGTATAGAGAAAAAGGAAACTCCATCGGAGATAAAATTTCATAACAAATTTAATTATACTTAAAACTTGAGTAGAGATGAAACGATTTTTTAAATGAAATCGGAATCAAACACGTGATGAATCCTTGTTGGAATGTGCGTTCAAGGAGAATTTACCGATGTAAATGGGGTAATGTGGCAGATTGTTTTGCTATCTTAAAAGATTTTTAAGCTAAGATAATCCCCTACTTCAAAATACAATCTCCCCTGATTGTTGTTCGCTTGCTACTTTTGTAACTTAGACTCGAAATACTATGCCCCTTAATCTTAAGTAGTAATCTAGAAAATAGAGTCTAGAATGAAAGATCACAGGTAACTTATGTCCCCTACAACACCCGAAGAAAAAGCAAAGCAGATGGAAGTAGAAGCAAAATTGCGGGAGCTAACTCTCGCATACGAGCAAATGGGTCAGCAAGTGAATGAAAAGACAAACGAACTCATAAAAACAAACAAACTTCTTCAAGATGAAATTACAGAACGCAAAAGAGTAGAAACTGAAATATTGGAAGTGACTCAAGCTGAGCAGAGACGCTTTGGATCTCAACTTCATGACGGACTTTGCCAAGAGCTCACAGCCATTTTGGTATTTGCGAAGTCCTTGATTCAAAAGATGGAAAAGGAAAAAACCTTAGAACTTGTCGAGTTGAATAAAATTTCAGACATGCTGCTAGATGCCGTCGATCAGGCGCGTAATACTGCACGAGGTCTATACCCTGGAGAACTTGAAGGATCTTCACTCATGCATTCGCTGGAAGAATTGGCTTCTTTGACAGAGGTTGCCTGTGTCTTTTATTGCCCGGATCCCATTTTAATAGATGATAATAATATCGCCACCCATCTCTACCGGATTGCGCAAGAAGGAATCAGTTATGCAGTAAAACATGGGAGAGCACAAAATATTGAAGTGAATTTTACTC
>CAYWGE010000101.1:0-6529 GCA_964457215.1 uncultured Pseudomonadota bacterium | reverse complement strand
TCCAGGAGCGGCCCACGCATTTACAATGGGACTATCTGCTAAATGAGCTTCGTAAGGTAAATTAGGAATATGTGAAGCTTTAGAAAGTCGGTTCACTGTTTCTCGAATTTGCATCAACATGGCGTAATTTTTAGTAGAATCAACAGGAATATTTTTCTTTTCAAGCTCTTGAACTTGCGCTTCATAAACTTGATTACCGAGCTGAATATCTGTATTTAAAGAAAACCAATTATAAGCACTTTTACCTGTGACATAGTCTTTTCCACAAGCAGTCACAGAAAGCAGTATAAAGCTGCAGATGAGGGCCTTGCTTAAAAGTGTAAGCTCTTTCATACAAAACAACCCCTAATGAATGCTATTTCACTCTACAATAGAAATATTTTTTGACAAGGGAGCAAAGCTTTTTTACACTCTACAAGTGACTTCTCGTCGTTTGAAAATTTTGTTAATCGAAGATAACCCCAATCATATCACCCTTATTACTCGTTCTTTAAAGCAAAAACCCTTTTTTTCTCATATTCTTTCCGTTTCTACCGCTTCGGAAGCCATTAAAATTTTAAAAAGTAAGAAAATCGATATCGTTTTGATGGATTATTAAATCAAAGGCTCCTCTACTCTGGAACTACTTAAGACCATTCATCAATCTTATCCTCAAACTCCTATTATCGTAATCACTGGAAATGGAGACGAACGCATCGCTGCAAAATCGATAAAAGCAGGGGCCGAAGATTATATAGTGAAAACTCGGCAAGCTCTAGAAACACTACCTGAGTTAATTGAAAAAACGTTACGAAAACACCGGCATAAAAAAATAAAGCTGAAAAAAACAGCCCCACTCCAACGAGGAATTTCATTTTTATTTTCTGAGCTGGAGCAAGTTTCAAAAACTCTTAAAAATCTTTCTCAAAAAACCAATCATCGAGTTTTACAGAAGAAAGCTTTAAAAGAAATTAAGAAAATCCCACTGCTTCACAAAAAAATGAACCAAGTGAAAAAAAGTTTACAAAAATTATTTTTGAGAAGTGAGTGATTTGAAAGAGGCAACCCGATTTCTGCCGTTATGTTTAGCAAAATAAAGATAATCATCTGCCGCTTTGATAAAAGCAGCAACTGATTCGTAATTACCTTGTTGCAAATTCGCGACCCCTAAACTTAAAGAAACCTTAATCTTTTTATCTTCAAACAAAAAATCTGCAGCTGCAATTAATTTTCTCAAGCGATCCGCTAAGCGAATTGCATCTTCTTCGGAAGTGTCTCGCATCAAAATAACAAACTCTTCACCCCCATAGCGTGCAAACAAATCTTCATTACGAATCACTTGTTGAGTAATTTCTGCCACTTTCTTTAAAACAAAATCGCCCGCAGGATGCCCATAAGTATCATTCACATTTTTGAAATGATCTAAATCAAAAAGAATAAGAGACAATGGGTTTTCTTTACGGCTTGCATGAGAAAATTCTTGGTCAATTTGATCTAGAAAATATTGTTTTGTGCGCGCTTGAGTTACCGCATCAAAATTAGCCATTTGATAAATTTGTTGTTGTTTCTGAACTTCAAAATCACTCACATAGGTAAAAGTAATCACTGTTTGAGAACTAATCTGAATAGTATCTTTATCCTGCAAAACCCTCTCAGTTACCCGATTTCCATTTACATAGGTTCCATTAGTGGAACCTAAATCATGTAAAATAGCTTCTTCTGGGGTTACTACAATTTTAAAATGTTGCCTGGAGATAGCATCGTCATTCACCATAATAGTGGAGGTGCGACTTCGTCCAATAAGGTATTCCCCTTCTTTAAGAAGGTGAATTTGTCCTAAAGAAGGCCCCCCCATAAAGCTTAAAGCAGGAAATTTTGCGAGTCCTTTAAGTCCTCGAATTTCTGTAATAATTGTTTCATCCTTAAACATGTATTTTTATAAGAAAATGTGAAAAAACACATATTCTTCCTATAAACCGCCTATAATTGAGCATCTTGAAGATATAAGTGAAATTATAGACAGGCTTGAGGCCCGGGTCAAATACCTTCCGATATGAAATAAAAAATTAATACACCGAGCAAAACTATAAATGATAAAATCAAAAATACTCTTTTTAGAATATTTTTGATTTTTGGATCTTTTTCTATAAAAGATTGCGCCACGACCCCTGTAATAGAAAGCTCTTGAGAATTATCTTCAAGCGCATCCTTATTAATAAATGTTTTATTAAAAGGACTTTGCATAGAAAAACTTTCAGATCTTTCTTCTGAAGAATCTTCCCAATTAATCTCATCGAAAACAGATTTAAAATCAATTTCTCCGGCTTTAATTACTGCTGTATCTTCCACTAATTTGGTTTGAGTAAGTTCATCGATTAAAGTTTTTGTAAAATCCACATGAGTAGATTCTTCTCGCAGTGTTTTCTCAAAATGAATATCCCCCGTGACTTCATCGTCTCGTTCAAAAAGATCGGCTAAATAATCATTAATTGCAGCAGGTTTAAAATCCGGGAAATATTTTAAAAGGGTTTTTGTTAAATCAAGCCCTATCTCTTGGGCAGAATCATATCGCTTTGATATTTTACGATTGAGTAGTTTAAGAACGATTTGGTCGATTTCTGGAGGAATATCTGGTCGATATTGAGAGGGGGGAATAACCGCCATTTGTTTTACGGCAAGAACGGTTTCAGTGTTGGTTTTTTTCTTAAATAGACGTTGACCGGTTAATAATTCCCATAAAACAATGCCGGTAGAAAACAAATCCGAACGATGGTCTATATCAATCCCGTCGGCTTGCTCCGGAGACATATAAGCAAACTTTCCCTTCAAAATACCGCTTTCATTGTCACCTAACTTAATCGCCGCTTTTGCAACTCCAAAATCTACAATTTTAACATTCCCTGAAAAGCTAACAATAATATTTTGAGGAGAAATATCGCGGTGGACAATTTTGAATTCATTTCCGATATCATCGGTTCGCCGATGGATATAATCTAGACCATTGCAAAGCTCAGAAATGAAATAGATACAAAATTCAATGGGCAGTAAGTTTCCTTTTTCTCGACACTTCTTTAAGATTTGGCTTAAATTTTTCCCATCGACGTATTCCATGACGATGAAATAGTCATTTCCAACTTTTCCCAAATCGTAAACTTGAGCAACATTTCCATGGGATAAATGCACTGCAATTTTAGCCTCTGCAATGAGCATATCGATGAATTCTTTATTTGCAGAGATATGAGGTAGTATCCTTTTAATAACGATAAACTTTTTGATTCCGGAAAAATCGTAAGTTAACCCCTTAAAAACCTCTGCCATTCCCCCCTGAGCAATTTTTTCAAGAATGAAATAATGCCCAAATGGCCGTGGTTTTACTAAATCTGTCTTTGATTTTGACTTATGTTGAGACGGCATACCTCAAGGTTTCCTAGAATAGTGGGGATTGACTACCTCATTTTTCGAACTTTTTTTCAAGCATTTATAAAAATATAAGTCATTTCAATAACATAAAAACACACGGAACTTGGCACTCTTTCTTCTTATTAAATATATTGAATGATCTCATTTCCTAAGAAGTTCAAACAAATCTGCCAAGTTTTCTCACCTTTTTAGTTTTATCCCTTCCACTACCCGTAATCCTGAGATTACGGGTAGTTTCTACCCTCCTCTAACTATACAAACTCTTTAACATCCTAAAAAACGTTGGAAATCAAACTCAAAATGCAGACATTGTCTCAGGTGAGAATCAAAAAAATTAAGTAACATTTCTTCTTCAGTTTGACCCAAAGAAGAATCAAGTATGGATGCTGGATTTTTTAAAAACTCTAACAAATGCGGTTTAAAATGAGATTTTATATGTTTATTTATTTCACTTTGCATTAATTCTGGATAAATTCCCATTACCTGAAGATGGGAAAGAAGCGAGTGCCAGAATACAGCCGAGTTGGCCCCATATTTTTCTAAATTCTGAAGACCTTGTAATAAAACCTCAAAACTTTGAGTTTCTTTTTGGCCTTCTGGATAAAACTTATAATTCATTTCTAATAAACCTAGGGCATACAAAATACTTTGATAATTAATCCTAATTTTTTCGAATAAAGAAATTGGTGAAAGTTTTTGTATAAAAACTAAGTTAGAGTTTTTTCTCTCTTGGAAAAAGAAATTCGACCATACAAACAAGTCTAGCGCAGGACCAAATCGTTTTCGACTCACTTTAGCCCCTTTGGCAATTCCTTGAAGTCTCCCCCACTCTGGAGAAACAAAACTTACAATCAAATCTTTTTCTCCATATTCCCAATATCTTAAGACAATACCTTGAGATTGGATTTCTTTCATAAATTGAGGGCCTTAGATAAATTACAAAGACTTATTTTTTTAGAAAATTGAGTTTTTTTAAATTGCTTTCTGAAATGCTTTGCTCAGAGGTTACTACTGCGTGACGCAGTGCTTGCTGGCAGCTACACATGGGGTTTTCTTTTAATTGAGGAATAATCTCTAAAATTAAGCGACGTGCTTTATCGACATTGGCATTGAGAGTTTGAATGACCTGATCGGCTGTGACCGAATCATGATCTGCATGCCAACAATCATAATCGGTAGAAAGGGCAACCGTCGCATAACAAAGTTGAGCCTCTCGCGCGAGTTTAGCCTCTGTGACATTGGTCATCCCAATTACATCGGCGTTCCAGGTTCTATAAAGATAAGATTCCGACTGAGTAGAAAACTGAGGCCCTTCAATACAAACGTATGTCCCTTTCTCATGAAATTTAAAATTCAAACGCTGAGCTGTTTCATGAAGTTTTGTTCGAATTCTAGAACAAATGGGGTGAGCCATGGCCACATGAGCCACCATGCCTTCACCAAAAAAAGTAGAGGTGCGATGATAAGTACGATCAATAAATTGATCGACAAATACTAAATGCCCTGGGACAATTTCTTCTTTAAGAGAACCAACGGCAGAAACCGACAGAATTTGTCTAACTCCTAATTCTTTAAGCGCCCAAATATTTGCACGATAATTAATTTCGCTCGGTAAAAGACGATGACCGCGGCCGTGTCGGGCTAAGAATACAACTTCCTGTCCCGCGATTTCTCCTAACACTAAAACTTCGGAAGGATCCCCAAAAGGTGTAGTGACTTTTTTTTCTTCGAGGAGTTTTAACTCTTTCATTTCATAGAGGCCACTTCCGCCTATAATTCCAAGTCGCATATTCTCTCCATTTTTTTAAAGTTACCGCTCACGTGGTTAGTGTTTGACAGATAAACCACAGCCTCTATACTCCAAAGCATGACTATAAAAAACTATAATTTATCTCTTATTCTTAAAAAAGCCCTTTCTCGAGGAGGTGAATTTGCAGAAATTTTCTTCGAGAAAAGTGATTCGACTCAAATCCATCTAGAAGCAAAAAAAATCGAAAAAGTATTAACTGGGATCGATGCAGGAGTAGGCATCCGGGTCATTCAGGGTGGCAAAACGACTTACGCTTATACTAATGATATATCGGAATCATCTTTACTGAATTTAGCGCAAACGGTTTCTGAAGCCGTCCAAAGCCAAGCACATTCGAAAGACATTGCCCTTCTTTATCAAAAGCCTTCTTGGAACAACACGGTATTAAAAACTCCTGATAAAATTCCTTTTCAAGATAAAATAGCCATTGTGCAACGGGCTAGTAATCACGCTTGGAGTCTTGACTCTCAAATACAACAAGTCAGTTCCAGCTATCGAGATTTAAATCGTCAGATCTTGATTGCAAATTCCTTGGGGCAACTCTGTGAAGACCATCAAACTTATACTGTTTTTCTCACGCAAGTAGTTGCTCGAAAAAAAGATTTAATCCAAACAGGCTATGAACCCGTCGGGGGCACTGAAGGTTTCGAGCTCTTTGATCTTCATTCGCCCGAAGAGATTGCTGAAATCGCCGTTAACCAAGCGATTCGTATGCTCGACGCACGTCCTGCTCCCGCCGGTAAAATGCCGGTGGTTTTAAGTGCGGAGGCTGGGGGCACAATGGTTCACGAAGCAGTGGGCCATGGATTGGAAGCGGATCTTGCGATGGAAGGCTTGTCTGTCTATCAAAATAAAATAGGAGAACAAGTTGCCTCTCCTCTAGTCACAGTTCTAGATGATAAAACGCTTTTGCATAAACGTGGCTCTTTTGTATTTGACGATGAAGGTTCTCCGGCTCAAAAAAGTGTTTTGATCGAAAACGGAATATTAAAAAGTTATATGTATAACCGCTTGTATGCCGATAAAGCGGGAGTGCAATCTACCGGAAATGGACGTCGTGAATCTTACAAGCATCGTCCGATTGTACGCATGACTAATACAATGATCGCCTCTGGAAAAGACAAACCGGAAGAAATCATTCGCTCCGTAGAAAAAGGATTGTTCGTGAAAAAAATGGGCGGCGGCCAAGTTAATACAGTCAATGGCGACTTCATGTTTGAAGTCACCGAAGGTTATCTATTAGAAAAAGGCAAGATTGCAGAACCGGTTAGAGGCGCCACACTTACTGGAAATGGTCCTGAAATTTTAAAACTTATAGAT
>CAYWGE010000100.1:0-6560 GCA_964457215.1 uncultured Pseudomonadota bacterium | reverse complement strand
CAATTTGAGTCGCCATATCGCAGGCCTTGGCAAAGGCCTTGAAAGCGCATTCTACAATGTGGTGTTTGTTGCGGCCATAGTGCACATTGAGATGGAGATTGATTTGAGCGGCATTGGTGAAGCCTTGAAAAAATTCATAGACGAGTTCGACATCAAAACTCTCACCGATCAAGCCTTTGTCGAGAGGTAACTTGTAGACGAGGCAAGGGCGTCCACAAAAATCTAAGGCAACGGTAGTTAACACTTCGTCCATCGGTAAAGTTGAAAATCCGTAACGTCGAATGCCCGCTTTATTGCCTAAGGCCTTCGTAAAGGCCTCACCCAGGGCGATTCCCACATCTTCCACCGTGTGGTGAAGATCAATGTGAATATCTCCCTTGGCCTTAATTTTGAGATCAAACAGGCCATGCCGGGCAAACTGCTCGAGCATGTGGTTTAAGAAGGGAATGGGGGTATCGATTTGATAATTTCCCTTTCCATCGAGGTTTAAATCGACCGAAATCTGGGTTTCTTTGGTGTTACGGTTAATCTTTGCTTTTCTGGGCATAGACGATAAGCCTAGGCAATTTAGCGATTCTTTTCAAGAAAAGCTTTCTTAGCAACTTTTATCTCCCCTAATCGATAAAGGCCGCAAAGGAAAATCATGGATCCGATTACTCAGCAGCGTTTAGTCTATTTAATGGCCTGTGTGCCTGAGTCTGTCGCGCGCCGACTGGTTAGGCATTTTGGACCTGTTATTTCTCCTAATGCCAGTTATAACGCCGCTGAGTTAGGGGTATCGAGAAATCAAGCTCAAGCTATTGAAGCCTGTATTTACCCTCATCCGATCGCTCCTCCTAGTTTAGAGGCATTACCTGTTTATCCAAATCAACAAACAGTCGAACGTTGTTTTCGTCAAGTTTTAGGGAATCAAGTCCTTCCGAATTTGACGCAGTTACTCCCTTTTACAGAACGGGGGAGAATGGTTTGCGGTAATTTTGCGCTTAGTACCGACCTGGATTATCAATTTTTCCATCCGCAACGTGCCTTGAGAGAAAGTTATACTCAATATTTAGAGCCTCACCTCTCGGATTTTGACCCACACGACCAAGCTCTGCTTCAAGGCATTTATCATTTTTACATGGGATTACTCGGTCCTCAAGAACAAGAAGCCTTTTTATTAGAAAACTTGCGAGATATTCCAAGCGATCTTGCGCAGAGAAGATCTGCTTATAATTTCCCGACCGAAAGAATGGAAGCTGTGGCGTCTCCAGTGGGAAGATCCAGTCGCTTTTGGATGACACGTGAACTGACGGTTCCTGGTTTTCGATATAAAGTTCCCATTGTTTTTTTGAGGTCCGAAGAGGAAAGTTGGCCTCAGTTTGAAAGGAATTTAAGATTTGTGTTTGAATTGTTCAAGCTCTTCATTACTCCTCAAAATCTGGAGGGGATTTTACGTCCAAATTTCGCTTTTTTACTAGCCCCTCGTCCCCCTTTTTCTCCAGAAGTTTTGAACGATGGGAATATTCACGCTTCTCGCAGTATGAATGATGAATGGGTGGGTGGTTTTGCGGATCCGAGGCAACATTATATCATGGCCAGGCAACATAATTTTAACCAGCCTTTAATTAGTCTTCAAGGTAATCGAGATGGAGTCATGCGACCGGTGGTTTCTTCCATTTTGTCAGAGGTATTTTTTCATGAATTTGCCCATCACATTGATTTTTATTCTTTTAGTTCGAGAGACCGAGAAAATCTTTCGATCTTACGCAATTGGTTGCAAGACCTTTTTGAAAGGAGTGGAGGCACAAATTTTTATGCCCCGCTTCATTCTTCTCGAAGCGGCGATCCACGGCCTTATGCGCTTCAAGATACGTATGAATTATTTGCGGAGTTCGCTACCGAGTGGATGGTCTACCAAACTGAGCGGTTTTTTCGAATTCCTCATCCTGTGCTCAATCCTTTAGTCGCCCGCCATCGCGAAGCGCGCTTAGATTTGATGGGTCAATTTTTTAGCCAAGATGGGATGCGTCGCGAAGTGTTTGAGCTTGAAAATATTGAGGCCACTTACCGTCGTCATGGGATTGAAGTTAATCTGGATGAAGTGGCTGCTTCGATGCTTTCTGTAGAGACTCGCGTAGCTGTTCAGCAAGATCATAGTGGGCAACTTGGGGGAGAAGTATCCGTTGGCGTGCGAACCAATAGCCGAAGGCATGCGAATTTGAGTTTTGGCCTGAGTGGTGGCCTTTTTTCTCCAGGCAGAAATACTTATCTTTTGGGTGAAGTAGGTGTGAGAAGCCCTTTGGCCCCCTTTCAAATTGAATCCTCCGTTGTGAATGGGGTGGATCTCGGGAATGGAGATGTTTTGTTAGGAATCGGGGCACGGCTTTCTTATTTCCCATTTGACCCCGGGTTTGGGCTCAATTTTTTCGGAGGCGCGCGAGTACTCGCCGATACCCATCAAGGTGAAGTACGCGGTCTTTTCCAGTTGGGCGTTGGCTATGTCCCCCGCTGGAGTTTTTAGTGTCAAAAGTGCCAGGCACTTTAGATATTGACCTATGGTTATTTTACGGCGTAAAATGACCAGCATGTATCAGAATAGACTTTTGGTCGAAAAACTAAAAAAAGGAAAAAAGAGCATTTTGCTCCTAGGCCCCCGGCAAACGGGAAAATCCACTTTAATCCAAAAATTTCTAAATCCTGATTTGCAGATCAACCTTGCTCATGAATCGACTTATCTTGCCTTTGCCAGCAGACCCTCTGAACTGGAAGAACGCCTGGAAGCCCATCGCCCCAAAACAGTGTTTGTGGATGAGGTACAACGCCTGCCTAGCCTTCTCAACACCATCCAATCTCTCATTGATAGCGGCAAAGCCCCACGTTTTTTGCTGACTGGATCCAGTGCCAGGAAACTGAAGCGAGGCAAAGCCAATTTGCTTCCAGGTCGCATCCATACCTATTATTTGGGGCCTCTTTGCAGCTCAGAAATGAATTATGAGTTGGTTGATCAAAAATGCTTGGAATTGGGGACTCTCCCCGGAATTTATCTGGGTGAAGATTCTCGTGAAGACTTGCAAAAAACTTTGGAATCCTATGCTTCCACTTATCTGAAAGAAGAAGTTCAGGCGGAAGCCCTCACTGAAAACTTGGAAGGTTTTTCACGGTTCTTGATGGTAGCTGCGCAATGGTCAGGACGATTTCTGGACTTTTCAAAAATGGCTAATGAGTCGCAAATTAGCCGCAGCTCGGCCATTCGTTATTTTGAAATTCTGGAAGATACTTTAATTGTGAATCGTTGCATGAGTTTTTCCAAATTTTATTTTTTTGATACAGGAGTTTGGAATGGCCTCATGCATAATTTTAAAGCCTCTGAAGATCGAAAAGGGCTTTTGTTTGAACAGCTCTTTTTTAACCAAGTTCTTTCATCTGCCAAGGCGCAGGATCTTTCCGTCAAAATATCCACCTATCGTACCGAAAAAGGTTCCGAAGTAGATTTCATTGTTGAAATAGACAAAGACATTTTTGCCATTGAACTCAAAAATAGCAAGCAGGTGGGATCCCATGATCTCAAGGGTTTAAAGGGATTTAGAGAAAGCTTTGGAAAAAAATGCCAGTCTTTTATGGCTTTGCCCACAAAGTCTGAAAAAAAAGTAATCGATGGAATTCGTCTCTTGCCTTGGCAGGATCTTTTGCAAGAAATGGGATTGTAGGGGAACAAAGCCTTACACAGCTTGCTTTAGTTTTTACAAAGCTCTAAAAAATGATTCTGATATTTTTCCTCTTCAAATTTCTTTCCCCAAATTTTAGGCCCTGAATTTTTTAAGAAGTTTTGAACAACTTTTTTATAAGAATACCGATAAGGTAAGTATAAGGTTTTTTACCTTGATCAGGAGCTTACGTATGTCAAAACCCATTTTAAGAGACCGAGCGCTTCAGCATCTTCCAGTCGATCTACCTCCTCGTCCACAACCGGCACCTCCGCAGCAGCAATGCACCCCCTTAAGAATAGAGATCTACAATGGACAAACTAGGGTAAACACTCAAGAGTATGCTGCAACGTGTGACGCGAGACCTGGCGAAGTGACACGTGACGAAGCTCGTCAGGCCCTTCAGCAAGAAATGCAGTATCATGATGAAGCCCCCTCACATCATATTCCCCTCCGAGATCTTCGCTTTCGGATTGGAACCAGCCCATTCTTATCCCTTGACCAGGTTTTAAGTCGTGCCGGCCTGCGTCGCGCTCGCTAATACTTACTTGCAGCCCAAAGGCTTTTTGTTCTAGAGACGGATCTTCAATGAAGGAGAGATCCGTGTTCCCTACCCATATAAAAGCTCAAGATCTTTACCCGCATGGCGCCGATGAAAACCTCGTTCGCGCGGTAATTTACGCTTCCGAAGAAGAATATTTTCAGACCATTCTTCCGTTAACCAATCAATTGCGTGAGCTCGCTTTCGGAAACGAAGTGAGCTTTTGCTCGATCGTGAATGCAAAGTCGGGTGCTTGTGTCGAAACCTGTAATTTCTGTTCTCAGTCTGCTACTTTTAAGGGTGCTCAAGCGCCTCTTTATCCTCTCATGAAAGCCGATGAAATTTTGGCGAAGGCCAAAGAAGCGGAGAGTTTGGGCGGCACCGAATTTTCGATTGTGACTAGTGGCCGGGCAATGAGTAAAAAACATGAGCTCGATACTGTGGTTGATGCCATTGTGAAGATTCGCGAACAAACCGATATGGAAACCTGTGCCTCGCTGGGTTTAATGAAGCGTGAAGATTTGCTTCGCTTAAAAGAAGCGGGCATGCGGCATTTGCACCATAATATCGAAACCGCGAAATCGTTTTTTCCGAACGTGGTGAGTAGTCATACTTGGGAAGAAGAGGTGGAAACCATTAAAACCGCCAAAGAACTTGGCTTCGAAACCTGTTGTGGTGGTATTTTAGGGATGGGTGAAAATTTAGATCAACGGGTCGAATTTATTATGCAGCTTAAAGAGATTGATCCACATTCTATTCCTATTAATTTTTTGAATCCTCGGCCTGGCACTCCGTTTGCCGGGAAAAATGAACTGACTCCACTCGATTGTTTAAAAATCATCTCTGCACTTCGATTAGCCATGCCTACCAAAGATTTGTTCGTTTGCGGCGGCCGTGAAGTAAATCTCAAAGACTATCAAGAAAAAATGTTTGAGGCGGGAGCCTCGGGCACAATGCTCGGAAATTATCTTACGACCAAAGGCCGCGATGCGGTCGATGACCGCGAGATGCTTACTCGCTTAGGGCTAAAGGCAGTTGCGCCGCACCGCAGAGCACAAGGGCTTGCAGCCTCGTAATTTCATTATTGATCATGTCTTCTTTTTCCGATGAATTAAAATCACTTCGAGAAAATCAATTGTATCGTTCTTTAAAAGAGATCGATTCCGACCAAGATGTGTTTGTCGAATTTCAAGGGCAGCAATTCTTAAATTTTTCTTCGAATAATTATTTGGGTTTGGCGAACGACCCGCGTTTAAAACAAGCGGCAATCGAAGCTACCCAAAAGTACGGTACAGGTAGCGGAGCCTCGCGTTTGATTACCGGTTCAATGCATCTGCATCATGAACTCGAAGAAAAATTAGCGCGTTTCAAAAATGCTGAAACGGCTTTAGTTTTTAACTCCGGCTATCAAGCGAATTTGGGGATTCTCACCGCTTTGATGCGCGAAGGCGATGAAATTTTTTCGGATGAACTCAATCACGCCTCGATTGTGGATGGATGCCGCCTTTCGCGAGCGACAGTGAAGGTTTATCGACATGGTGATGTGGGGCAGTTGGAAGAGATGTTAAAAAACACCCCTCACCCCACCCCTCTCCCGCAAGGGGAGAGGGCGAATAAATTAGAAGGTTACTCCCTCCCTCGAGGGGAGGGGGGTAGGGGGAGGGTGTGTCGCCGTCTCATCGTCACCGATTCCATCTTCAGTATGGATGGAGATGCAGCGCCTCTTAAAGAACTCGCAGTGCTCGCTGAAAAATACGATTGTTTTTTAATGGTGGATGAAGCGCATGCGACCGGTGTTTTAGGGCCAAGTGGAAAAGGCCTGGTTGAAGAGCTCTGGCCGTCAGCGCGCCCGGATTATCTTAAAGAACATCTCATTCAAATGGGAACTTTAGGAAAAGCATTGGGATCTTTCGGTGCTTATGTGGCGGGTAGTAAAGAGATGATTGATTTATTAATCAATAAGGCGCGTTCATTTATTTATACGACTGCGGTGCCTCCTGCGGTGAGCGCTTCATCGCTCAAGGCTTTAGAAATTGTGGAACAAGAGCCTGAGCGGCGAAAAAAGTTAAGACAGAATATAGAGTTTTTTCATTCAAAATTTTCTCATCTCAAAGAGAAATCGAGTCCAATTATTCCTTTCATTGTAGGAAGCTCCGAAAAAGCGCTTCAATTTTCTCAACAGCTTTTTGAAAAAGGCTTGTGGGTCACTCCCATCCGTTATCCTACCGTCGCACGCGGTTCTGAACGGCTGCGAATTACTTTGATGGCAACCCAAAGCACCGAACAAATCCAAAGCTTGATACAGGCTTTAGGAGAGCTTAATGGTTAACGCC
>CAYWGE010000099.1:3847-6576 GCA_964457215.1 uncultured Pseudomonadota bacterium | reverse complement strand
TTCAGTTGGCGGTTCTTCCGGAGTCTCAGGGCTTGAGCTTATTTCTTCGACTTCCACCACCACAAATTTAGAACGATCTCCTTGAATGACTCCAATTAAAAACTGAGCGGGACGATAAACATGCAGTAAACCAGGCGCGTCAAAAGTAGCATAGTAAGGATGGGGCGTAAACCATTCCACAGGACTAGATAGGTTTTGTCCTCTTACTTCCAGTTGAATTTGCTGATTGGGGCGAAGCCCTCTTAAGACTTGAATTGGAGAATTTTCTCCGCGTACAAAAATTTGCAAATCAGGGAGCACTGCCACTTCGGGATTAGGAGGAGAGGAAGCTGCCGGAGAAGGTGAAGCAGCATCTTCATTTCCTGATCCACAGGCATTCAAAGAAAGACCGATCACTAAGAAGATAAATAATAATTTTCTTTTCATATTCTCACTCCAAAAGTTCCAAAGGCCGACAAGCGCGGTAGAGGAAATCCGCGCGCATCAATCATTTGGGCATTGTTCACATCTTTCACTTCTACCCCCATGTAATAGCGCTTGAGCACATTCAGCGTGCAGCCGATATCCAGCTGAGCCCGACTTCCCAGGAAGGTGGTGTTGTCATAATCAATGGGCATGCGATCGATATATTGAAGATTCGCGTAAAGGCTGCCCCATTTATTTTTCAGCGTCAGACGAGAATTCACTTTGTGTCGGGGCCGCCCCGGAAGTTGTGCGTCATTGGAAACGATATGTGCGTCAAGAAAAGTATAGTTTGCGTCAAAAACGACATGCTCCCCAAATTGTAAACTTGTTGCGAACTCTAAGCCTTGCGCATGAACCGCATCGGTATTAATCGGTGCAATCGTGAAAGCGCTGATGGGGACAAAGATAATGGAATTTTCAATGTGATTGAAAAAATAAGCGAGCTCTGCCCAGCCGTAGCGATGATTCAGACGCATTCCCACATCAAAATTAATGGCCTTCTCCGGAATCAAGTCGGGATTACCCCGAAAAATATCTTCATTGGGCAAATAAAGTTCTAAAAAACTGGGATAACGAAAGGAGTTATCGATATTAGATTTAAAAGTAATCCAATCCAAGGGACTCCCTTTCACACCCAAATGCATTGCCACTCGGCTACCGAAATCACTGGCATGCTCAAAACGCACACTAGGATTCACTAAGACTTTTTCTTGGAGCAAATGGATTTCATCCGAAAAATAAACTCCATTGGTGAGTCGACTATGATCTCCGGTGGTCGGATTTCCGATCGGGCTTTTGTTATTGAATAAATCTTCTTTTCCTTCGTAACTGAATTTAAATTCTTGCCCTACACTTTGCCCCTGCCAAAAATAGTTCCACGCCATTTTGCCGCCATAAGTGGAATTATAAACTTTAGTATCGATAGGGGCTCCTAAAGCAGGAACCGGATTTTTAAAATGGCTGTATTCATTTCGATAATAAGGCTGCAACACCAAATCCAGCCCTTCTTTTCCGACGGAATCCACAGCAATTTGTAAAGTAGTATAGCTTTTTAAGAGATTTTCATTGGCCTGGGGTGTGTAGCTAGGACCTAAGAGGACAACCGTGTCTTCGGTCGGAGGAATTTGACGATGAGTCCCAAACCAATCGGTAATCAATTCTAAACGCACTTTCTCACTGGGTTTTCCCCCTAATTTAAGCAATCCACTCTCATTGAAAAAAGCGTTATTCTTTCGATAAAGTAGCTCACCACCGCCCACTGAAATTCCACCAATATCGGAAGGAGTGGTCAGAAAAGTAAAACTGCCCGAGCTTTGAAGATGGGTATGATTAAAGACTAAAGAAAACTTCTTGTCGTTGCGCGAATAACTTTCTGAGCTTTTAATCGTCGCGAAAGTTCCGGTGCCCAAGAGAAATTCAGCGCTCTGCTTTTTTTTCGCCTTTTTCGTGATGATATTAACGACCCCGCCAATTGCATCCGAGCCAAATTGAGCCGAAGCCCCGCCTCGAATAATCTCAATACGATCAATGACATCGAGAGGAATGCTCGAAAAATCAACTGCACCGCCCGATTCGGTATTAAGTTTAATCCCGTCCATCATTACTGTCACTTGCTCGGCACTACTTCCTCGAATGGTCACCGTGGAATACTGGCCTAAGCCTCCAAATTGTTGGACATTGACGCCCGGTTGTTGAGAAAGAAGGTCGGGTAAACTTTTTAACTGATTTTCAAATTTCTTTGGATCAATGGTGGTGACAAACCCCGAAGGTTTTTCGGCACTATAATCTTGAGCAGAATCTTGAACTAAAACTTCGCCTAATTGCTCAGCGGAATAAGCGGGACTTGTCTGAGAAAATAGACAAGAAAAGGCAGAAAATAAAAAAGCCGCGCGAGCGACTTTGTTTAAAAACATAAGGGCACTCTTTCCACGAAGTGATTCCTAAACTTTTAGGAATTTTCCCGAGAGCAGGTTTCCTGACTTGGGGTGAAACCCATCATCCTTGCCTTCCCATTCCGAAAAATCGGAACAGTGACTAAGCGGATTTTGGTTTATCCCCTGACAGTGGCGGGACCGTCGCCGATTTTCACGGCGTTCCCTAACTTACGGGATTTACAATTTCGAGGGGCTAGCAAAGGGGCTAAAGGGGTGTCAACCTGAAATCTTAGAATAACGATTTAATGTCTTCTTTGCACAATAAACTCCGCGAGCTGCAAAAGTGCAGTTTTGGCGGGGCTTTCGGTATAAGGTTCTAAATCGGCCTTG
>CAYWGE010000099.1:1579-3837 GCA_964457215.1 uncultured Pseudomonadota bacterium | reverse complement strand
GAATCGCTTGATGGCGGTCTAAAACCGATAAAACGTCTTGAAGATCTTTTTCGGGAGAGCCCTCTCCTTGGCCTTGAAGAACTTGCCGAATCATTTCACGCTCCGCCGCAGTGCAATGACGCATCCCATGAATTAAGGGGAGAGTCATCTTCCCTTCTTTCAGATCGGTTCCTACCACTTTACCAATTTCATGGTCGGAAGAGACATAATCGAGAGCGTCATCGATCAATTGAAACGCAATACCAATATGGTTTCCATAACTTTTGAGGCGCTCTTGATCACCTACTGAGGCACGGCCAATCAAAGCCCCCAAATGACTCGAAGCCGCAATCAATCGTGCGGTTTTATAAGAAATGATTTCAAGATAGGTTTCTTCGGTGAGGGCAGGATCATTCGATTTGATGATTTCTAAAACTTCTCCTTCGGTGGTTTCAGCAGTAACTTGAGAAATAATTTCAAGCACTTTGAAATCGCCATCCTCTGCAATAATCGAAGAAGCCTTACAAGAAAGATAATCGCCCACTAAGACAGTCGCTTTATTTCCCCATAAGGCATTCGAAGAAATTTTATTCCGTCGAAGCGCAGCATTATCGATTACATCATCATGAAGTAAAGTGGCCGTATGAATAAACTCTAAAGCACAACCAATGTTAATGGTACGATCGCCTTGATATCCAAACAAACGAGCGGCAAGCAAACAAAGGGTTGGACGTAGGCGTTTCCCACCGGAATGAATAATATGAGAGGCTACTTGAGTAACCATTTCAACCGGCGAATAGACTAAAGCATGAAGGCGTTGTTCTACTTTTTCAAGATCTTGCCGAATCGGCTGGCAAATACTTTCAAAGGAAACTTGAGACATGGAGCTGCGTTACCTCGCAGGGCAGAAACTTGTCAAATGGCTAATTTGAAAGAAAAAATAGCGGGAAAATTACGAAAACTCTCTATTGTTCTAGATTGAATTCGAAAGCTCCATTCACCACTTCGGCGGTTTCTTGCTGTTTGCGAATACCCATTGCACAGTTTCCGTCGAAAAGAGCACCTTCTTCAATCACTAGAGCAGGGGCCACAATATCGCCCCGAACAAGAGCTGGCGGATGCATTTCAATTTTTTGTTTTGCGATAATCGAGCCCATAACCTGCCCACTAATCACGGCATTCTCAACTTCTAATTTTCCTTCTACATTCGCGCCCTCACCAATAATCAATGTTCCATCGGAGAAAATCTCTCCCCGAAAATTCCCATTGATCTGAACAGTTCCCTCAAAGGTAAGCTTCCCTTCGAAGCGACACCCTCGATCGAGAAGTGTAGAAGGATTTTGGTCTACAATTTTTAGTGATCTATCTTTATCTCCAAACATATTTCACTCCTTTCTTAAGAGCTTAATGTCTCTATCCCATGATGGCATTAAAAATCCGATCTAAATCTTCCTGACTATAGTAATCAATCATCACCCGACCTTTTTTACCCTGCGCTTTGATTCGCACCTTGGTGCCCAAAACTTTAGTCATTTCATTTTCAATAAAATTGAGCTGTGGATCAACTTTTTTGGTTTGCACAATTTTCTCAACCTGCACCCCATCGCGAAGCTTTCTCACCCAATCTTCGATTTCTCTAACGGAGAGACCTTCTTGGACAACCCGTCGACAAACTTTAAGACGCATTTCTTCTTCTTCGATACCCAACAAACTTCGCGCGTGCCCCATTGAAATACGCCCCTCTATAATATAGCCCCGGATCTCTTCAGAAAGATTAAGAAGGCGTAAGGCATTGGCAACAGTAGAACGTTCTTTACCTACCTTCTTTGAACATTCCTCCTGGGTATAATGATAGCGCTCCATGAGCTGCTTGTAGGCTAACGCCTCTTCGATGGGATTCAAATCTTGACGCTGAATATTTTCAATCAGTGCAAGCTCTAGACTATGCTCTTCGGTCGCCTCCAAAACAACAACGGGAACTTGCTCTAATCCCACAAGCTTACTAGCTTTGAAACGACGCTCGCCTGCAATCAACTCATAAAGCCCCCCCTCTATTTTGCGAACAATAAGAGGTTGAATAACACCATTCTCTCGAATTGAATCTGCCAGCTCCTCTAAAGCTTCTTTTGAAAAAAGCTTACGGGGTTGATCACGGTTCGCCACAATTTTTGAAACAGGACAAAGAAAATAAGAAGAGGCCTCCGATTTCGCCTCCGAAGGATTTGGAATCAAAGACGCCAAACCACGCCCCAGTGCTTTTTGTTGAAACATACCATTCC
>CAYWGE010000099.1:0-1569 GCA_964457215.1 uncultured Pseudomonadota bacterium | reverse complement strand
AACTAATCTTTGAACGACCTAAAACTTCTTTTGCCAAAGAAAGATAAGCCAGCGAACCTTTAGACCGAATATCGTACAAAAGAATCGGCTTTCCATGAGATGGACTTTCGCTCAACTTAACATTTCTTGGAATTATTGAAGAAAATATTTTTTCTGGGAAATAACTTTTTATTTCCTGAGCCACTTGATGAGAAAGATTATTTCGCAAATCAAACATCGTAAGCAAAATACCCTCAATATCCAAATTCGCATTCAAACTTTCTTTCACCAAAGTGATTGTCTTCAACAATTCACTCAAACCTTCAAGGGCATAGTACTCACATTGGACAGGAACGATCACGGAATCTGCAGCACTTAAGGCATTCACCGTTAAAAGATTTAAAGAAGGCGGACAATCAATAATAATAAAATCATAAAAGTCACGAATGGCTGCCAGTGCATTTTTCAATTTAAATTCCCGTGAAAATTTACTGACCAATTCAATATCTGCGGCGACAAGATCTGTATTCGAAGGGATGACATGTAAAAACTCTAACGAAGTAGGAACGATCACTTCTTGAGCGGGGACGCCCGAAACCAATACGTGATAAATATTTTGAGGAAAACTTTTTTTATCAAGGCCCAAGCCACTACAGGCATTGCCCTGAGGATCAAGATCTATCAGCAGTGTAGGGTGCTCAGCGGCAGCAAGGGAGGCCGCAAGATTCACAGAAGTGGTGGTCTTACCAACTCCACCTTTTTGATTGCATATGACGATTATTTTTCCCACCCGACCCCCAAGATGAAAGGCGAGACTTCTAATTTTCTTATGTCAAAAACTAGAAACAAATGCAACGTCAAAAAATTATTTTTTCATTTTTAATCCTAAAATAATTCTTTCCTGTTTTGAAAATGGAAGAAAATATTTTTTCTCTGCAACAATATTCCAATTTGATTTATTTTTTTGAAAATCCAAGAATTGTTTTTGACTCAACATAAAAAACAATGCCGTGTCTTTTATCAATAAAGGTTGAAGAAGCTTCAAAAGCTCATCGGGAGAAAATGTTGCACGTGAAACAATGTGAGAAAAATCTTCTGAACCGAGATGCGACTGAATGTTTTTCTGAGTTAAAAACTCATTAACCACTTTTACATTCTTTAAGCGCAATTCCCTCAAAGCATGAAATATAAAAGAGCTCTTCCTTTGGTCAGCCTCCACTAAAGTCATTAACAAATTTTCATGTAGTATTTTTATGATTAAAGCAGGGAATCCGGCACCACTCCCTATATCGAGCACATTTTTAGGGTTTGATATTTGAGAAGCCAATTGCAATGAGTCGATAAAATTCAGTTCCACAGCCTCCCGTAAGCCAGAATGAGCTGTAAGATTAATCTTCTTATTCCATTTTTCTAAAAAATGCTGGAAACAATCAAACTGCGTAAGCGCTCTAGAAGATAAATGAGGCAAAGAGGAGAGAGAAACACCTTCTTGCAACAAATTTTGAAATGATTGTTTTGAATTCATACGAAAAAGCCCTAACAGGCTTCTTCCACCAAGGAAATGGGGGCTTTTTTCTTGAGATGAACAAT
>CAYWGE010000098.1:0-6643 GCA_964457215.1 uncultured Pseudomonadota bacterium | reverse complement strand
AAACGCGAAGGGCGAATCACTTGCGCATGCATCTTTTTAGGAACTTCTCCTAAAGGGGGGATTTCCCCGAGTTCATAAAGTTCTTTTGACATAGATCTCTCCTTTATTTTGAGTCACTTGGCCTATTAAAAGATTTTTTATCCGTCAAGCCTGGATTATTTAAAATCACTTCAAAAACAGCAGCTTACTCACAGCTTTCTCATCGAAGAACCAAGGCCTCACTTAAACCACGCGCCTTGCTAGTGGCCGATCTTCTCCGGCCCTGACCCTAAGCCCCTTTGGGGGTATAGCCTCTGGCCTCTAAATTTAGCAAATCACTTTTTATTTTTTATTCTAGGTTGGGGCATCTGCTAAACAACTATGGCATCACACTCTCTTTCAACAAAATCAGGATCACCCACCACAAAAACCAATGAAATAACAAACATAGGTTTTTAATTAACAACTCGACCTAATGAGTTTCTTTTTTAGGAATAAGTAAAGAGGTGATCACCGATACTCCTATAACTGAACCAATGATCATCAACGACCAATGGATTGGAAACTTTCCGCCAAACCAGTCATTTAACCATGCCATTTTCAGACCCACGAAAATGAGCACAAGAGCCAAACCATATTTCAACAAATAAAATTTATCTATAATGCCAGCTAGCATGAAATAGAGGGATCTTAAGCCCAACATAGCAAATATGTTCGAGGTAAAAACAATGAAAGGTTCTTTGGTTAAGGCGAATATCGCGGGAACAGAATCAACGGCAAAAATGATATCGGTAATCTCAATAAAAACCAAACAAACGAATAAGGGGGTAGCGAATAACAAACCATTTTTTCTGATGAAGAATTTCTCACCTTCCATTTGGGGTGTTATTCGAACAACTTTTTTCAGAAAGCGAACCGCAAAATTTTTCTCAGGATCTATTTTCTGATTATTTGTGAAGAACATTTTCAACCCTGTGAGAATCAGAAATACTCCGAATAGAATTATAATTGCCTGATACTGCATCAGCACAGAACCCATCGCGATAAAAATTGTCCTGAATAAGAGTGCACCAACAATCCCATAAAATAGAATGCGATGTTGATATTGAGGGGGTATTGCAAAGTAGGAGAATACAATCACGAAAATGAATATATTATCTACCGCAAGTGATTTTTCGACAATAAACCCAGTGAGAAATTCTAAGCTTACTTTTCGAGCGGCTTCCACAGAGTCGAACCCAGGAATCGTAATTAAATGGTCCCTTTGGGGAAACTCCCACAAAGCGTACTGGTAGAGAAGATAATTAAAGATTAACGCCAGCCCCACCCATACAACCGACCACAATGCCGATTCTCTTATGCCAACCACATGCGCCTTACGGTGGAACACACCAAGATCTAACACAAGCATTCCTACAACAAACAAAATGAATCCTAGATAAAACCACCAATACTGTTCGAAAGGGAAAAAATATATTTGTTCCATTGATTATATTTCTCAAACTTCAAATGGTTATTGTTTTATGCCTTAAACTTACTCTTTTCCTCATTTCCCGAGAAATCACATTTCTCACTCTCTCAACTCCCCTATCAACTGCTCTATAAAAATCTTCTTCAACACTTTCCAGCACAAGAACTCTGTCCTTTAATAGGATAATAAACTTGCAACTTTTATCTATACCCCCTTTAGGACCATTTAAATCCCTCAGACTAATTTTTACTTCTCGCAGAACTTGCACGAAACGACCCAACGCAAACCTAACTCTTTTTTCAATATATTCGGAAAGGTGATTTGAGTATTGATTAAACTGCTTTATATTTATTCTCATAAAAGCTCCTTTTAATTTTGTGAGTTCCACCAGTAAATAATATACTTTCTATTTATTTTAAAAATAAGATAATTAATCAACAATACTTCGATTAAATCGAACAATTATGGAATGGCAAAACTATAATCATCTCTTTTATTTTTACCTTGTTGCTACAGAAGGAGGCATTTCAAGAGCAGCAGAAAAAATGCGCCTTTCACAATCAACGATCAGCTTTCAAATTAAATGCCTCGAAAAAAATATCGGTGAAAAGCTGTTTGAAAAAGTGGGGAGAAATATCCGCCTAACCGAATCTGGAAAGATTGCATTAAAATATTGCGAGGAGATTTTTCTTTTAGGAAAAGAAATGAAAGAAACACTCAGGGGCAAGCCCAGTGGGAGAAATCTTAATTTGATCGTAGGAATCACAAACTCCTTGCCAAAACTCATTGCCCATCAACTGATCGAACCTGCATTTAGAAAAATCGAGTTTCTTTATCTTGTTTCTAAAGAAGATCATTTTAATAATTTAATTGATTCGCTTATAAAACATGAGATTGATCTTGTTCTTTCGGAGATTCCCCTACCCCCCAATTTTCCGATGAAAGCTTTCAATCATCTTTTAGGTGAGTGTGGAGTCAGTTTTTTCTGCTCAAAAAAAATTCGTAAGAATTATTCTTCAAAATTTCCAAAATGCCTACACCAAGCCCCTTTTCTACTTCCCGGAAAAATGAATTTGCTTAGAAAAAATCTAGAACAATGGTTTGAAGAAAAAAAAATTTATCCGCAATTCACTGCAGAATTTGACGACAGCGCTCTAATGAAGGTGTTTGGCCAAAGCAGTAAAGGTTTTTTTGCAGCGCCCTCTGTTTTAGAAAGAGAAATCATCAACCAATATGACTTAGTACTCGTAGGAAAAACCAAAGAAATAAACGAAAAATTCTACGCCATTACAATGGATAGAAAAATTAAACATCCAGGAGTGCTTGCGATTACTGAGTCTGCCCGCGAGAAATTATTCTAAAAATGAAATCTCCCTCTCGTACGATTCTATGGAGAACTCTTTCATTCTATAAAAATCCTATCATTTAGCCTGCTAAATCTACCATTTCACTCATGATACGATTGAGCTCAAAATCCTTAGGCGTGTAAACCCGTGCAACGCCTTGCTGAACAAGCATTTTTGCATCGGAATCGGGGATAATCCCACCCACAACCACGGGCACATTCGAAAGCCCTTTTTCTTTTAAAAGACGCAGCACTTCGGGAATCAATTCTAAATGCGATCCAGAGAGAATCGAAAGCCCCACCACATGCACCCCTTCTTGCAGAGCCGACTCAGCGATTTGATCGGGAGTTAAGCGAATCCCTTGATAGATCACTTCCATTCCCACGTCGCGAGCTCTTACGGCAATTTGTTCGGCCCCATTGCTGTGGCCATCTAAGCCCGGTTTACCCACTAGAATGCGGAGTTTCTCTCCGGTTTTCTTCTCAAACTCTTTAACTTTATTTCTTACTTTTTCGATTTCTTCAGTCGCACCTGCCATTTTCACGCCTGAAACCCCGGTCGGAGCCCTAAATTCTCCAAAGACTTCGCGCAAGGCAAAAGCCCACTCCCCGGTGGTAACTCCAGCATGAGCACAAGCAATCGAGGGCGGCATAATATTTTCGTTTGTTTTCGCCGCTCGTTTTAAATTTTCGAGCGCTTTTTTCACTGCCCCTTCGTCACGGCTTGCTTTAAATTTTTCAAGATTCTCAATCTGATTTCTCTCCGCTTTTGAATCAACTTTTAAAATTCCTTCGTCTTCACCCGACATGAGCGGAGAAGGGGTAGCTTCTTTGAAACAATTGACTCCGACTACTTGCAGATTACCCGCTTCAATGCGCCGAACGCGTTCTGCATGGGAGGAAACTAAGGCTTGTTTCATGATTTCGATTGCTTTAATTGCCCCCCCGGCTTGCTGAATTTTCTCGATTTCTTTTTTGGCTCCTTCCACCAAATCATTCACTTTGGCTTCAATGACGGTGGAACCGTTAAAGATATCGTCACACTCTAAAAGATCGGTTTCATAAGCTAAGATTTGTTGCATACGGAGTGACAACTGTTGATCCCAAGGGCGTGGGAGCCCTAAAGCTTCATTCCAGGCTGGCAGTTGAATGGCACGCGCTCGGGCATCTTTAGATAAAGTAACCGCCAACATTTCATAGACAATCCGCGCAATATTATTTTCAGGTTGGCGCTCGGTTAAGCCCAAAGAATTAACTTGAACCCCGTAGCGGAAGATTCGGTATTTCGCCTCTTTCACGCCATAACGGTTGAGTGTAAGCTCATCCCACAACTTCACAAAGGCACGCATCTTACACATTTCTTCAACAAAACGAATTCCCGCGTTCACGAAAAAAGAGATACGGCCCACAACTTTTGGAAATACTTCTTCAGAAACTTTGCCCGAGGCTTTGACTGCATCTAAAACCGCCATGGCATTACAAAGCGAGTAAGCAATCTCTTGAACGGGCGTCGCCCCTGCTTCTTGCAGATGATAAGAACAAATATTGATCGGGTTCCATTTGGGCACTTCATTCACCGTGTAAGAAATCATATCTACAATCAGGCGCAGAGAATGTTCTGGAGGAAAAACGTAGGTGCCACGCGAAAGATATTCTTTAATAATATCGTTTTGGGTAGTGCCTTGAAGCAGCTTTTGATTGGCCCCTTGGGCTTCGGCGGTTGCAATATAAAGTGCTAAGAGCCAGGCCGCGGTCGCGTTAATTGTCATCGAGGTATTCATCTTTTCCAAAGGGATATCTTGAAAAAGAGTTTTCATGTCGCCGATATCCGAAATGGGGACCCCTACTTTTCCGACTTCTCCACGTGCCAAAATATGATCGGAATCATAACCGGTTTGAGTGGGCAAATCGAAGGCGACCGATAAACCGGTTTGGCCTTTCGAAAGATTGGTTTTGTAGAGTTCGTTCGAGGCTTTAGCAGAGCTATGCCCTGAGTAGGTACGCATCAGCCAAGGGTCATCACGTTTAGTTTGCATGATTGTGTTCTAGAAATTTTTACGCACTGGGTCAAGAGAGGAATAATGGATAGTAAAATCGTTAGCTTATCCAGGCTTCTTTGCCCAAACCCCAGAGCCGGGTCTTATTGCGGGTCATCCACCATTCATTTGAAAAATCCAGTGGGCTTTGATCGAGTCGTTTTTTAAACAAGTGTTTTTGTAAATCATCCAACGCTAAAAAATGTTCAAAAATTAAGTAACGGCTCGTCCGAGGGAAATCGGCCATGCGCCGCACACACTCCAAGGCCTGTTTTTCTTCTTTGCCCAAAAGAAGTTGCATATACACATCGCAAAAGCGCTTGTCTTGAAGACGCGCCAAACCTAAGCAAGCCATTAAACGAAATGCCGGATCAGGCGAATGCAAGAAACCCAACATCATTTTTCGGTAAGATTTCAGTTTTAAATAAGCAGCTGCATACAGCGCTGCTAGCTGCGCATTTTTTTCGGAAGATGCAGAAAGTTCTCGCAGTGCTTGGAGTGCTTTTCTTCGCGTGGAGCGAAACGGGTATAGCGCAATCAAGGCGTTGGCTTTTAAGCGATGATTTGTATTTTTCAAGTAAGCCACCAAAATGGGGATAGTCTTCACATCGTGCAATAATCCAATGGATTCGATGGCATTTGCGCGAATGCGTAGGTCTTGATTATCATCTAAGGCCTCCATCAAAAATGGGATCATTTTGTTTCCGATTAAGCGTGTCAAAATCTGAGTCGCATTCATCCTCACCTGCAAACTCACACTCTCCTTAGATTTTAAAAGTCTAAGCAGCGCAAACATGCTCTCGTAATTGTGATAATTTCCCAAAGATTCCACCACAGCCAATTGCAGAGATTCTTGACGCGTTGAAAATAAAGAGAGGATCTCGCGAAAGGCTTCTCGACTCTGAATTTGTCCCAAACTCAAAACCAAACTTTTTTGGAGATGAATCTCTTTCGTGTGGTGAAGTAAGTCGAGTAAAGCAGGCACGGCTTGGATATTGTGAGTGCCCCCTAAGGCCTGAATCGCATTCACCACTAGCAAGGTATCGTCGGAGTGAAGACATTCGACTAAATACTGCCGATAAACCCGCTGAAACAAAAAAGGGTAAACCAATAAAATTAAGGAGCTCAAAAATAAAATAAATGTAAGCAAGTTCGAGGGAATTTGAAGTCCATAAAAAAGTGCCAATAAAAGCAGAATCACGGTGCCAATGGGCTGGGCAATCGCTTCGGTAAAAAGTTTAAATGCCTTTTTACGTGCCGGGGGAATCGCATTCAAAACCGGTTGCATAAAATTGGCAGTGCCATACTCTACAAAATAGTGCAGCAAAGCCTGAGTGAGCGTTAAGGTCATGAGAGACGGGCTAAAATAAATCCAGCTAAAAAATCCAAATAAGAGAAATGAAATCAGATAGATGGTTTTCTCAGAGGCAAAACGTCTTCCCATGGGACTGAGCAAAAAGACCTGATATCCTAAAATTCCTAAACTTGCCCAAAAAGAGAGCTTTCCCAAATAGGAAATAATTTTATCTTGAGTGGCAAAGTGTTTCAAAATTTCAACATTAAACAAATAATCCACGCTATACGAAGAGAAAGAGTAGAAACACCAAAACAAAGAGAGCGTAAAACCTAAAACCAACAAAGTTTTTCGGCTCTTTAAGAAATTAAATGAACTGGTCTCGGTTTTGAGTTTATCGGGAGGAAGCACCGTATCTTGCTTGGGCACGCCGGCGATCAAAAAAGGAATAATGAGAAGGACTGTTGCACAGAAAAGAACAAAAGTGCTCGGTTTAAAGTAATTGGCAAATAAACTAG
>CAYWGE010000097.1:0-6744 GCA_964457215.1 uncultured Pseudomonadota bacterium | reverse complement strand
ATATCGCCTAGTCGGTTGGTCTCTCGGAGTATGGGATACTGTTCAACCCCCAGCAGATATTTTGTTCAAGCGGCTCACACGAAATCTGAAAAATGGAGAAATTATTTTACTTCATGACGGAATTGATACCCACGTGAAGCCGGATCGCTCCAGCTTAATAGAAGTTTTGCCACGCTTTCTTGATTTTTGTGCTGAAAGAGGGTTTCGGTTTGTGAAATTAAGCGAGGTTTTGTAGTAAAGTTTTCAAAAATTGCTTCACAGACTTTTTAGAGAGTCTTTAGAGACTATGCGTATTCCTAAAATTTACAAACTTGGTGTTCGTTACCCTAAGATTGTGCTTAGTCTGGCGCTTTTGCTTTCATTTGTCTCGGCTTATTTTATTTCAAAACTCGAAATCGTCACGGATTTTGATTCTCTTTTGCCGGAGGGGACTTCTAGCGTGAAGAATCTCCGCGTTTTTGAAGAAGCGTTCGGAGGTTTTAGCTATTTAGTGATTACGGTGGAGGGAGAGGGAGCGCTTAGCAAAAATTTTGCGCGAGAGATGGGGGCGGAAATTCAGAAGTTTCCAGAGGTGAATTATGTTTCTGCAGAAAAACCCATCGACTATTTTAAAAAGCGGCAATGGCTTTTTTTAGACTTGCCCGATTTAAGAGAGATGGAAAGACGTATCTTAAGAAGTCTGGAGCTTGAAAAACACGGAGTGAGCGCGACCTTTCATAAGTTTATGGATTTTGCAGACGAAGAAGATAAACCCGATCTTTCTTTTGAAGATATCCGCAAAAAATACGAATTGAAGTGGAGTGGGGCTTCAGCGTCTCAATCCGAAGAAAACTCAACTCCCTTTGAAGTGGTGTGGGTAAAGCTTAAGAAAGTTTCGGGAGGCTTAAGCTTTAACCGTGCTTTCATGGAACGCATCAAAGCCGTTGAAGCAAAGTTGAAAGTTGATCCCCAGTTTCAGGATTTAAAAGTAGGGTACACAGGTTCTTATCAAACGAGCTTAGAGGAATCTGGCTTAATTCAAAAAGAAATTGCCTGGGTTTCTGGGGTAGTAACTTTAGCTCTCCTTTTGATTTTAATTCTTTACTTTAAGCGTTTGAGTGCGGCTTTTTTGATTGGTTTTCCTCTTACCTTAAGCATTTTTTGGTCGATGGCTTTAGTCTATCTGTTCTTAGGCCACTTAAATATGATTACCGGATTTGCCGCCGCCATTCTTGCAGGATTAGGCTCGGACTACGGCATCTTCTTGCTAACGCGTTTTTATCAAGAAGAAGAAAAACATTCAGATTTTAATACTGCTATGGATCTTGCCTTTGGAAATACGGGGCGAGCGACCTTTGGCTCAATGGTCACTACGGTCGGTGCTTTTAGTGCACTCTTATTTTCGAAGTTTGGGGTTTTTGTGGAGTTTGGCGTTGTGGGTGCCTTGGGTCTTTTGATGAATTATCTAGGGATGATGCTGCTCATGCCGGCGGTGCTTGTGCTGGCGCGAAATTTTGAGAAATTCTCATGGTTCAGGACATTACAGTCGTGGGATAAGCACCCACATTGGTTTAGCCGTCTGGTTAATCTTGATTTTATTCCAAAATTATTTGTTCCCAAGCGTGTTTTACTGCCTTTAGTTTTTGTCGGTATATTATCGCTCTTATCTTTATGGATCCTGCCAGAACAGAGCAAAATCTATTTCGAGAGTGGACAACTTGATACAAGCTCGCTGCCTGGAAACCGCCTTTATGGGAAAGTGAGTGAGCAAAACTTTGGTACTTTACAGCCGGGAGTTTTACTCACTCAAACTTATGAAGAACAAGAAAGAGTGATTCGGGAACTCGATGCTTTGCTAGAAAAACAGGGGCCGTCCAATTTGATTTATAATAAAGTAGTAGGAGTTTCGACTTTTATTCCCGCTGAGCAAGAACAACGTTTAAGTTTAATCAGAGGCCTCTCAGAAAAATTTAAGCAAGTACGCTTGGTAAACCCTGATTTAAAAAAGAAGACTCTCGCCAGTATTGACGATACGCTTGCTGCAGGCCAAATTAATTTAGAAAATGTTCCTGTTGATATTAGAAGAGTTTTTGTGGCTTCAACCGCTAAGCCTCTATATGGAGTATTTTTATATCCTTCTTTACCGCGTGATGGATCGGAAAATATCGAGAAATATCAGGCAGGCATTTCTAAATTAAAAAAGGAATTTAAACTCAATTTTACAGAAGTTGACTCAGCTTTTGTGCAACAAGATTTAGTGAATTTGATTCGGTCTGAAGCTCCTCGGGGAATGTTGCTTATTCTAGTTTTCTTCGGATTGTTTTTGGCATTCACGCTTAAACCCTTTAGTCGCGCTGTTTTAGTATTTGCGAATCTTCTAGTGAGTTTAATATTATTGGCTGGAATATTAAAGGTTTTTGGGATTCGTTTAAATGTGATGAACATTGCAATGATTCCAGTTGTTTTAGGAACAGGAATCGATTGTTTCATTCATTTTTCTCATCGATTTGATGAAGAAAAAAACCTCCCATCCATTATCCTTTCTGAAACTTCTCCAATTTTTATCTCAAGCTTAACTTCTATTATCGGCTTTGGGGGGCTTGTTTTGACAAGTAGCTCTGGCCTTCGCTCGGTGGGATGGGTTGCGGCCATGGGGCTGGCCATCGTGACCCTGATGTGTGTGATTGTGTTTCCGCGTTGCTTGATGATTTTTTCTCGTCGGAACGAAAAAACGCTTTCACTCTCTCAACCCATTGCCGATCTGGACTAGTTTCTATTGATTCTCCAAAAGATGATAAATTTTTATTCCTTGGAGTTCTTTTTCTAAAGAGTAGTGTTTGTTCAAATAATCCATTAATTCGGGATAATGTTCGGAAGAAAACGGAAGGTAATAATGTATTCCTCCCGCGGCGGTATCCACAAAATAAACGGGTTTATTTTTATCCAAATCTTCAAAAAACCAGCCCCAACTTTTAGAATTTACAAAGAGCTGAGCCGTTTTCTCGGTATAAGCATTGGCTTCTGACCCCGGCACTCTGCCTGTTAGAAAGTCCGGAATGATAAATCGAGTGCCCATATTTCTTTTAGAATACGCATAGACTCCCTGTCCCCAACCCCACACAAATATCTTATTGTTGGGCTGGGAGTTGTTTTGAATGTAATTGCCCACTTCTTCAATAATCTTAGAATAATCTTGGCTGGAATAATGTTCCCTTAAAGATTGAATAAATAAATGCTGAAGAAGGACAGCAAGTATAGAAAGAAACAATCCCAGTTTAGCTAGGTTTTTTGCAAAAGGTCGAGCGGTGAGTGCTTTCTCCCACCCTACAAAACTTAAATAAGCTAAAAAAGGGAAGCTTTGAATGAAATAATGAGGGTAAAACCGAAAGCCCGCGCTAATAGCAAAAAGGGAAGCAAATAAAGAAAAGGTGGCTGTTTTAATTTTGCCTTGGATGCTTAGGTTTTTATATTCGCGAATCCCCACAAAAGCAGTGGCCCAGAAAAAGAAAGTTTTTCCGAAGAGAATTATTACATTCTTTGCTCCGTTTTGGATGAGTCCAGGAGCGTATTTCCAGGCTTCAATATATAATTTGTTATGAGTAAATCCCCAATACCGAAAGGCATCGTAGCTTCCTATTTTATAAAGCATTGCAAGGGCTAGAGCCCAAGGAAGAGCAAAGGCGATAAGTAGAATAAAAATATGGCCAAAGAATTTCTTAGCCGGAAGTAGGGCAAAACGTTGAGAAAAAAACTCTAAAATTAAGCATCCTGCATAAACTACGATTTGGATTCCTGCCTGCTGCCGAAAAAGACTCGCAATTCCTACTGAAAGCGCAGCTAGGAAAATTTGTTTTTTCGAGAAATTATGCAGAAAATTTAAGAAAAATATCCAAGATAAAACTAAAAAAAGATTCATCAACGATTCGCCCAGAGCGCCCAGCATGTCGAAGCCTAAAATTCCAATCAAGAGAAGGTAAAATAGGCCAGGAAGGGCAGACTTCTTGGGTGAGGCAATGCGAGAAATCAAGCAGGCAGTCAGGAAAACCCAAAAAATATGAATGAGGTGAATCCAGAAATAATTGTTTTTTCCGAATAGGTAAAAAGTAGAAGTATAAAACAAATAAAGAAGGGGAGGTTTTTCTCCAATTGCACAAACATAAGGCGGGCAGCCATTTATAACGCTATTTGCAAATTCACCCCAAAGCACTTCATCAATACTCATGAAAGGATAAATCAAGCTTGGGAGATAAAGGTTTTCGGCTTCATTGTATGTCGGGAGAATCACCAAAGTGCTCATCTTGCGTACCTATCTAGAAAAAAGATTGAAATCAATTGGACTTCGCGCCCCGGACTTCATGCCCGGGACTTGACCAAAGGGCGAGCACTACGTTGCTTCCCTTCGGAAACCCGATTGTATAAGGTGGCTCTGTGGCAAGCCACGGAGTATTGCAATTAATCAAAGGGGATTCCTCCGACGGTAGACGCTTACCCCTTGAAATGAAGGTTCACGTTCATAAAATTTCTCAAGAAATTCTTTTATCTGAGGATATGCCGTAAGGGGGTAGTTTTGAAAATCGTGCAAACCTGCTGTGGCGGTATCTAAAATATAAAGAGGAGGATATTTGCCAACATCTTCGAAAAACATTTCCCAAGCTCCGGGAGTGATAAATTCTTGAAAACGATTATTTTGTTCAGATCCCAATCCCGCAATGCGTCCTGCCAAATTATCTGTTCTTAAAAAACGTGTAGCAGGGAGTCGGTTTGCGAGAAGATAAATAGAAGGAGTACATCCCCAAATAAAAATTCGGTCTGAAGCAGAAGTTTTATTTTCAATAAAGTTTGCGTAAGGCTGGTAGAGACTCATGTCTTCACCACCCCATATTCGGTAGGAATCATGCAAAAAATATCGGCTGAGTGTAAAACCCAGAGTAGGGGTGAGAAGAAAGAAAAGGGTTAAGAATTGCCACTTTCTTTTTGTCAGCCAGCTTCCTTCAATTAAAGCTTGAGCAGCTATTACACACAGAGGCGGGATTAGAAGTAGAAAATAATGATCTTCAAATCGTTTGCCTGTTGCAACGGGAATCCACATTAAAAGTAGCCACAACATAAGAAAGAGAAAAGAGTTTTTTTGTTGGGTAGAAAGAGATGTGCGATGGATGCAAAAAAAACGGATGTAAAAAAAAGTTAAAATCCATAAAAAGAAACTCGAAATGAAATGTCGGGTGAGTTGAAAGAGGATGTCTCCCCATATCACGGCTTGGTGGCCTGCTTGAATATAGCTAAAGTTTCCTTCTAGATTCCAAAATAGAAAATCTTGGAGGGTGCCTTTTTGGAAGAGGTATAAGAAATGGAATCCTATGAGTGGTAGAAAACCTAGAAGTAAAATAAGACAATGGAATGCTCGTCGTGAAATTGAATTTAATCCCTGGGGAACCTTTGCCAAAAAAATATAGAGAAAAGCTTGGGGTAAAAAAATTCCTGCTTGGTATTTGCAAAGAAAAGCCGCCGAAGCAAAGAAACCTGCTACAAAACTCATCAAGAGAGAATTTTTTTTGGGGTATTGCCCTAAATAAAAACAAGCTAAGCAAAGGGGTAAAATGAGAACCACTTCAATGTGGGTAGAGATAATATCAGGACCCCAAAAAGAAGAAAAAAGAATAAAAAGAATTCCCGCCCAATAGCCGGTTTTTTCAGAATAGAGCTCTTTAGCTATTTGGTAGAGAGTTCCTGCGGTGGCTAAGGTCCAAAAGATTGTAAAAAAATGTATTCTTTGGATATCGATTGTAGGATGTGCTCCCATTATCCAGGAAGCAAAACGATAGAAAACATAAATACCAAGAGGCTTAGTCTCAAAAAAATCCCGATAAGGAAGCCCTCCTAAATTCCAAATCTGACTACTTAAGCCAAAAAGCGCTTCGTCGGAATGTAAGTAGGTTTCCCAAAAAAAGGGAAGACGAGTCAAAACGGCCAAAATTAAAAAAGTAAAAGAAATCTTGAAAAATGATTTATTCGGAAAGGTCATCTTTAGTTTCAGTGAAACAATAACGGTTGCGGTGAGTCCAGTAATAAATTTTTGAGATATCGCGCAACATGCGGAAGGTTTCTTGACCAAACTGAACCGTGCTCACGCGTTGTGCATAAAAATGGATGGGAACTTCCTTCACTTCAATGCTTGCTTGATGGGCGATATGCAAAATTTCTAGATCAAAACTGAAACCACTTAGGCGCAATTGAGAAAAAATAAACTGAGCAATATTAGCGGTGAAGCCTTTTAAGCCTGCTTGAGTGTCTTGAATTTCAGGAATAAAAAGCCGTTGAATAAAATAATTGAGCACACGGCTCGCAATATGGCGCGTATAGAGATACCGAAAGTTTTCAGGAGCGAAGATATAGCGTGATTCTAATAAAGAGCGAGAAGCGATAGCAATCGGAGCCCCTTTTTTAAGGCTAGCATAAACTTTGAACACCTCGCTCATCGGATAGGCTAAATCGCAGTCGTTGAAAATTCTGTACTTTCCTTGAGCGGTGAGCATGCCGCGTTTCACCGTAGCTCCTTTTCCAAGGTTTTTGTCGTTCACAAGCAATTGAACGGGGTAGGGGCGGTGCTTTTTTAGAAAGTCCTCACAAATTTCTCGAGAGCGATCAGGACTTGCATCAATCACTAATACTAATTCCCATTTTTCTGATTTTTCCCGCAATGCTTGATCAATTTCTGCAAGATTAATAGCAAGAAAATCTTCAGCATTGTAGATGGGGAGAATAAGC
>CAYWGE010000096.1:0-6835 GCA_964457215.1 uncultured Pseudomonadota bacterium | reverse complement strand
TGTCGATGGGTTACATGGCAGGCGAGTTAAAGCAGTTGATGAAAACCGTTTTTGAAACGGTCGCAAAACCCGAGATTACGGGGGCTGTTTTAATGGATTTGGGTAAAGCCAGTTTGTTTACTTTAGGTAAAGTTTGTGCGCCCGCCTTTATTGCCGGTATGGCTGTTGCGGTGGTGGTGGGCTTTTTACAAGTCGGGCCGATTTTTTCTTTAGAGCCTTTAAAACCTCAAGGCAAGAAACTCAATCCGCTCGAGGGTTTAAAGAATATGTTTAAAACCCTGACTTTTATTGAGTTGATCAAAAACATCCTCAAGATTCTGTTTATTTTTTATATTTCTTATCATGTAATCTATGGGGCTCTCTTTGAGGTACTCTCCACTGCAAAAATATCGGTATTTGACTCCGCACGAATTGCCGGTGATTTGATCTTTAAAGTGGTATTAAGAATTCTAATTTTGTTTGTGGCTATTGCCTTGGCCGATTTCTTGGTCCAGCGCTGGCAATTCATGAAACAGATGCGAATGACCAAAGAAGAAGTAAAGCGAGAGTATAAGCAGGACGAAGGAGATCCTCACATTAAAAGTCATCGTCGTGCTTTGCATCGTGAATTTGTGTTCGGCGATGTACAACAACAAGTCAAGTCTGCGGATGTAGTGGTTACAAACCCTGTTCATGTGGCAGTAGCCCTCAAGTATAATCGAGATGAAATGGGGGCCCCTGAGGTAGTGGCCAAGGGTCAGCGCTTATTTGCCGATATGATCCGCAAAGTAGCCGAAGAAAATCATGTACCGATTATGCGAAATATCCCCTTGGCGTGGTCTTTACTTGAAGTGGAGATAGGCTCGGAAGTTCCCGAGGAGCTCTACAATGCAGTAGCCGAAATTTTAGCTTTGGTTTATAAGATGAATCAAACCCAAGCGCGTAAAACTAACGTTGACCAAACAGAACAGCAGTATATATAAAGAAGTATAATCAGAATCTTAATGACTAAGGCCGAGTGACCCTATGGGGCACGGCCCTCAAGATCAGAAACGAGTTTGGACACCATGAAAAAAATATTTTTAAGTTTTGCAATTCTAGTCGGTCTTATTTCTTTTGCTCATGCCCAAGGTCAGCCCGCCCCCAAATGCGAAAAGTGTTATCGTGGTCCGGATGGAAAAGTCGTTTGTGAGCCTGTTCCTTGCCCCGATAAAACCAAAAAGTAGTTCCTACTTTTTAGGGCGACCAAAAAATTCTAGATTCTTTTCTGAAACTTCTCTATTATTCGGGTCATTCATTTCTAAATTTAAAAAGGGGTTTTGCCTATCATGAAAAAAAAATTTCTGATGCTTGTCCTTCTTCTTTCTTTTTCCACTTCCGTCTTTGCCGCAGGGCGTACCGAATTTATCATTGATATTAGTGGTTCCATGAACAAAATGTTAGGAAGTCAAAAACGCATTGAGGCCGCGCGCACAGCTTTAGCAGCCGCCTTAGCAGGCATACCCGATGGCAGTGTCGTAGCACTTCGACTCTATGGCCACCGAACTTCTCCCCGCGATAAAGCTGCGAGCTGTAAAGATACTGAACTCGTCATTCCATTTGGCCCCGTCAACAAAGCTCAGATGCAAAGCATTGTAGATGGCGCTATGCCTTTGGGTGAAACTCCAATTGCTTATTCTCTCGAACAAGCGGCAAATGATTTTGGAACCATGGGTTCTGATGACCAAGCTTCTATCGTTTTGATTAGTGATGGTGAAGAAAGTTGCGGTGGTGATCCGGTCGCAGTGGCCAAAGCCCTTCTTGCTAAAGGGTTTAAAGTAAAAATTAATACAATTGGAATCGATGTGAGTCCTCTTGCGCGTGCTCAACTTGAAGGGGTGAGTGCTGCAACCGGTGGACAATACCGCGATGCGCGTGATGCAGCTTCCCTTACCAGTTCTCTTCAACAACTCACCCAAGATGCTTTGCTCGTAAAGAAAGATCAAACGACCTATGGCGATGCAATTCGCGGAGGGAATAATTACGAAACGGCAGTGCCATTACCCGCGGGAAAACTTTTTCATTTAGATCATCATCAACGCGTGAATGAATTTGATTATTTTGTTGTAGATGTGAAGCCCGGACAAAAATTTATTGCGAGCACAGAAACGGGAGAAGACGGTGTGAGTATCCAGGGCGGTCAGGCCACAATCGCAAAAGGTTATCCTTATGCAGGCATTGCCGTACATAGCCCTCAACGTCAGGAAATTAAGCGTACGGACATCATCGGAGGACGAAACGCGAAGCAATCTATCGAAGTGCCTGTAAGTAGTGGCCAAGAAGGAAAGTATTACATATTGGTAGGAAGTATTTATGAGGCGCAAAACAAAGATCAACGTTTTAAAGTAGAGCTGATTAGCCAAGGAGATGCCAATACCGAAAGTGATGCAGGTAATACCGACGCCACGGCTTTAGAAATTCAACAAGGTAATTACGAAAAGAATTTCTTGAGCGGATCAGATGCGCAAGATGTATTCAAAATTAATTTACCCGCCGGGACTTATGAATTGAAGGCCCGCCCGATGGTGCAGACTATTGCGCTTAATGCCGCAGTGGTTGATTCCGATGGACGAGAAATTGCTTCAGGCCGCTCTCCCAATGAAGGGGCTGCGGCAGTGATTCCTTTCTTCGTGAATAAGCCGGGCTATGTCTTTATCCGAATCAAAGAACCTTTTTCTCCGAGTGGGATTGATATTCCTTACACGCTTTCGATTGGACCCGGCACAGGTGCAGTGCCTCCTGGTGCGGCAGGGGGAACTATCCCTCCCGTGGTGAATACTAATGTTCCACAAAACCCTAACGATAATAATTCCGACGCAGTTCCTACTGCTCCCGGCGCTTCTGCACCCAAAGTTGCTGCAGCACCAGGTGCTGGAGATTTAGTCGTTCAAAGTGTGAGAACACAATTTGCAACGCTTGGATTTTTCCAAAAAGCAAAGTTGATTTTCTTGTATGTTTTAGCGCCCGGTTTCGGAGTTTTCTTGTTTGGATGGCTCGTGGGATATATTTGGGGACGCCGAACGGGTAAACGAAAAACTTTAGCGAAAATCAATGCAGGAAAACCTGTCTAGCCCTTATCGTTCCTGACACAGCGCGTCGGCAACCTTTTCTCCTCATGCTCGATAATTAAAGTGAGGAGAAAAGATTGTCATGGGTTCAAATGCTTTATCGAGTCTTACTCCATCGACTCCTATTTGGCCTAATTCGCCACAAGAGACTTCTTTATCTTTAAATTTTCTTGCAGATCACTCTCCCGCGCAAGTTACCTGCACTGATTCCTACTCACGCACAGTGCCCACTGTGGTGCACGCTCGTCCAGGGGTTCGGGTCTGTGGAATTCATGCACCCGTTTTGATGTTTGGGCAAAGCTCCGGTGTGAGCGGCTCAGACACAGAGTCTTACTCGCAAAATAGTTCTCCACTCATCGCCAATTTACAATTGGGTCTTAATTTTGCCATCGAAGGATTATCTCTTACTTTAGGGGCCCAATATGAGCAGGGTGATACACGGGGGATTGTGCGGCGAACAGGTGGTTTTGCCTTACTCGAACACAATGAAGCATCTCGAAGTTTTCCAGGAAGATTTTTTTCTCACACTTTTGGAGCAGGTTTAGGAGTGGGTTCTGTTACGCTGCAAACTCCCTCAAGTCGTATCGAAGGGCCGGCGCTCTCTTTCATACTTTATCGCGATTGGTGGAATGTGTCGTTTCCACTCCAAGGCTTACAAGCGACTTTAGGCGTTCGACGGAGTTGGAATACTACTTTCGTTTGGGGCAGTGACGTGGGTCAAGCTCACCCGGGTTTTCGAGAATTTTTGGCGCACCCTGAAACGAGTTGGGTGGGTGTGTATTTGAATGTGGATTGGGAGAGCACGGTCCCGCCGCAAGCGCAAACTCCTGTGACACGTGGACAAGCGGTGAGCACGATCGCTTATTATCTTTTACGCCAACTCTCGTCGGTAGTTTCGGCCCCCGAGAGTGCAGAGCGCAATCAAGAATTTCTCCAGGCATCTCCAGACCAACGCTTGGGTGTGGGCCTTCGAACTTTTGCCTATAGCCTTTTAGATGGTTACGAATTCGCCGCTCAATCACAAGATTTATCAAGACTCAGCCGGGATGCCGATTACCGCGGGGGTGTGCACCGTGCCTTAGGGGTAGTGACCGCTTTTCGAACCATCGATTTTTTCACGCGCACCACCCCCGGTGCTGTGACTCAACTTATCCCTAGTGGTGTTCAATGGCTCAGCACAGCCTTGCGTATGGAGTCTGCTTTGGCCGGCAGGCGACCTCATGCGGCCCCCAACGCCGATTGGTTGAGGCGAGTACCCGTTAGGGTGGGCTTGATCGTTGCTGGAGCCCTGTGTGCAGGAGGGCTAGCCTATGCACAATCCCAACTGAATATGTCCGAGACTGAATTGGAGCTCTTAAGCGGAGGCGCGAATGGTTGTATGCAATTGGGAATGTTAGGTGTGAGCCCGTAAACTACAAGTTACTTCAAAAATAATTTTTGTCATTGCGAGGAGGTGAAACGACGTGGCAATCTACTTTTTGATTTCCAGATCGCTCCCCCCTCTTTATGGGGTCGCGATGACATGAAATGTAGAAAGAAGTTTTTTAAACAAAATTTATGAAGAAGAAGCCCATTGAAATAAAAGATTACGATACCGCAGAGACCAGCTCTTGGATTAATCGTAAAAAGAAACTGAAATTGAAAGATTTGGGCCTGAAGCTTCCTCTCCAAGCCCCGACTCAAGTGGTTTCAATCCGACTTCCCACCGCCTTGCTGAACCAAATCCGTGCCCAAGCGAGTAAACAAGACGTCCCTTATCAAGCCCTTATTAAGATGATTCTCTCACGCTCTGTTCAAAAATCTATTTAGGATCTACTTTTCTTAACATCCCTTAACTTGTTCCTATTGTGTCATCCCACGGCTTGACCGGGGGGGATCCATCTTTTATCCCAGTGAACCTGGATACTTCTAGCTGATCACTGTCTTCCTAACGCGCTGCAGCAGCGAATCCTCAATCATTTCAAAAATTTAAAAAATATTTCACGCAACTTCTTGGGATTTTTGCCGAGAATAAAAACAGGAGCGTGGTGTTTATGGGTACAAATAACTGCACAAAAGGTCCTTTATCGCCGGGTTGTTTAACTCAACCGAATCTAGATGCTCAAATGGGCGCCCGCAATGATCATCCTGCGGTTGAAGCGGCCGAGATGAATGCGCAACGGAGGTCTCCGGCGCGTGCCCCTCATCGACGTGAACGACATGGACGTACGCAAACAGCTCCTCAAACTCCTGCTGCCGCACCAACGCCTGCACCCGAAGCTCCCGTTTCTCCCAACGCAAGTATTGATGTGTATGGGAATTCTCTTGCAATGTTGAGCAGGGTAAATGGCCCTAATTTTACTTTGGCGAATAGTACAGGAGGCGTAGGCGGTGCTGCTTATTCAAGAAATATTGTCAACCATCCCATCTTAGGGAATACACGTTGGTCCTTAGGTGCAGAGTTTCGTTACGGTAGTTTTGTAGTCAATGGTTCTGATGTCACTTTGCCTTATGGAGCATTAACGGCGCGTTTTACCACTCAACCTGTCGGCATGGGATTAAGTAGTGGAAATAATAGTGTTACAGTGTTCGGTCATCGAATTCCTTTTGATTGTGGACCTTTCCGTTGGCGAGCATTTAATGCTTCTTTTGTAGAATTGGGAGCGCTCAGTATGAGCACTCCGGAAGGACAAGAATGGAGCCCAATTTTTTCTATAGGTAGTCGTATCGGTGGAGGTTTTGCGATCCGATCAGGTTCAACCTGGGTGATGCTTGATGGAATGTTAGAATTCCATGGTTTATCTTTAAATACCTTAGGACAAGGCGCTCCTCGAGTGCATGATATTGTGACTCCTTTGTTTCAAGTTTCGGTGGTGCCCGAAGGAGATGATCCACATCATCATACTGAAACAGGTCTCTACACTTATGTTGCATTAGCCGCCAGTTTACTTCAACAGCGTCAATTTAATCTCTTGGTTGCAGATAGTACCATTGGTCTTCATCATACTGCTTTACCAGGGAGTCCGTTTGGTCCTGATGCAAGCTTGCGAGGCACAATTCGGGGCGTAAATGCAGGCTTAGGGCTCGCTACAGGAACTTTTGCCGGAGCTACTCAAGTTCCCGCTACCCGACGAATTATGGAAACAGGCGAAGCCGGACAAATTGGTATGGGTGTTTTATATGGTGGTCTTACAATAGCCGGAGTTGTTGGATTTATTCTTTCGACTGCTGATCGAGAAGGAAGCAGTGAAGTTCATGCCCTAGGTCTTCAAATGTTTTCAGCACCTGCTAACTGGGGTACGGCCCAAGGTGAGCGTGCATTAAGAGGCACGCCAGACACTCGTCGTGCGATTGCTGGGGCTTTCTTAGGAGTGGGAGCGCTATTGTCTACTTTAATTCCCCTCACCACTACACCCAGTCCGATTACCGATAATGCCACTCAACTTGGTGGTCACTTACTCACTTCTGGTCTTCGCTGGATGATTGATCCTTATTAATTAAATACACTCAGTAAGTATTTTTATTTGACATCCCTACTTTTTTTATCTTAGCCGTTAATTACCTTCCACCCGTAAAACCAATATTCACCTTTATTTCCCAAAGGAGATTTCTATGGGTTGGCTCGATCGTATTTTTTCTTCTAATGCGAATTATCAACTTCAACTTTCTCAAATTGTGTAACTATACATTACTCCTCTCGCCCTCAAGATCGCCGTGTGGAGTTTGAGGTGGTGGAGGTGGAGTAATTTTCTCTCCCTCTCCTTACAAAG
>CAYWGE010000095.1:0-6910 GCA_964457215.1 uncultured Pseudomonadota bacterium | reverse complement strand
TCGAACATCTTTATCGACAGCCTCCGCCAATGCCACATTCGCACGTTGAATTTGATAATGGCGATCGACAATCATCACAGGATTAATAATGGCGTCAAAGGTCGATTCCCAAATATACTTCGCCCGCTCCACCACGTCGAATAAGACTTTCAGCTTATCCAGCTTTTTACCGGAGGCAGCCGATGGAAGCTTTTTCGCTGTTTTTTTAACGCGTTTGGGCATTCGAGCTCTTTGTCTTTTGAAAATTTGTCGAAGGGAAAGAAATTATTTTTAGGTTTTCAAAACTAGCACTCTAGCACGCAAGATTTTTTAAGGGACGCCTCAAAAACTTTACGTCCGCTCCGTACCGCGCCTGCGGGCTGAACTGGCTAGAAATATTGCTCCTAAAGTTCGCACGAGCTCGGGTCCTATTCGAAAACCTAAAAATATTTGGCTCCCTCTTCGACATTCTAAACAAATAATGTGTATGGGTAAAATTGTACCGGGATAGTGTCAAAGTGTCATCATAATTCTAAAAAAAATTATCTACTTGATCCGTCGATGTTTTTTACATAAGAAAACCTCCTAAAAAACATGCGGTAGTACTCGAGTTGAGAACCCCTAGAATCACTATAACGAGGTACAAAAATTGGAGAAATTACCTTTGAGTTCCTCTCTTACCTATAAAGAAGCAGGCGTAAATATCGATGCGGGTAACGAATTTGTTCAACGCATTAAACCCTTAATTGCCAAAACCCAGCGCACCGAAGTCCTTTCTTCTTTAGGGGGTTACGCAGGATTATTTTCTTTAAGTCCTCTTAAATACAAAGACCCTATTCTTGTTTCGACTACCGACGGAGTGGGCACAAAACTTAAACTAGCCCTTGAACTTAAATCCTACCAAGGTTTAGGCCAAGATTTAGCTGCTATGTGCGTCAATGATCTCATTTGCGTGGGCGCTGAACCTCTCTTCTTCCTCGATTATTATGCTACGGGTAAATTAGAGCTCGAGGTCGCCGTTCAAGTCATTGAAGGCTTAACTCGAAGTTTAAAAGAAATTCATTGCACCCTTTTAGGAGGGGAAACCGCTGAAATGCCCGGGGTTTATGCAAAAGGTGATTTTGATTTGGCAGGCTTTGCGGTCGGTGTGGTTTCGCGGGAGGAAATGATCGAAGGCTCCAATGTTTCGATTGGAAATAAAATTATCGGACTTGCCTCCAGCGGCCTCCATTCGAATGGATTTTCACTCGTTCGAAAAATTATTGAAACTAAAAAGCTTGATCTTCAAAAGACTTACGCACCTCTTTCACAACCTTTAGGAGAAGCCTTACTCACCCCTACTAAAATTTACGTAAACTCCATTTTAAAGCTTAAAAAAGATTTTCAACTCTTGGGAATCGCCCATATCACGGGTGGTGGCCTGATCGAAAATCCTCCTCGTGTCTTCCCTAAGCAATGCCAAGCAATCTTCTATAAAAACGCGATTAAACGCTCCCCTCTTTTTGACTTATTACAAGAATGGGGAAATATCTCCGATTCTGAAATGCTTCGCGTCTTTAATTGTGGAATCGGCTTAATTTTAATTGTGTCCGAAACTCAAGCAAACGATGTAGTTCTCCGTTTAAATGCGATGGGGGAAAACGCTTCCATCATTGGCGAAATTGGAGAACGAGTAGATCCTCAACCCTCTGTGGTATTTACATGATTCATTTAGGCATTTTGATTTCGGGCAATGGAAGCAATCTCCAAGCAATCATCGATGCAATTGCGAGCAAAAAACTCGCTGCAAAAATTGAAGTTGTGATCTCGGATACCCCTTCTGCTTACGGCCTTGAGCGGGCAAAAAAAGCCCAAATTCCTACTCAAGTGATCGAAAGAAAAAAATTTTCAACACGTAGCGCTTTCGAAGAAAAACTTCTCCAAACTCTTAAAACCTATTCCCCTCAATGGATTGTTCTTGCTGGCTTTATGCGACTTCTAAGTGGAGAGTTTTTAAAATCTTATCCAAACCGCGTTTTAAATATTCACCCAGCCTTACTCCCTCTTTTTCCGGGCATGCACGCCATTGAAAAAGCCTTTGAACAAGGAGTTAAAGAAACAGGATGCACCGTTCATCTAGTAGACGAAGGCTGCGACACTGGGCCCATCTTGGCTCAAAAAACGGTTGAAGTTTTAAAAACAGATAATTTAGAAAGTTTAACAAATAAAATTCATGCCGCCGAACATGAACTTTACCCTGAAGTTTTAAACAAAATTGCGAAGGGTGAAATTCTTCCACGGTAACCAAAAAAGGATCTTTCATATGAAACGCTTTTTTATTTTTTCAGCCCTCATTGCTCTACTTTCATCATCCCCCGCTTCGGCCCGCCATACCATGGCCGTTACTGGATTTGGAGGAGGAGACTTTAGCTTGGTCGACACCACCCCCGATCTCGATATAGGGGCAGGTGGCGGAATCGCTTTTGAATACCGTTTCAATCAGCGTTGGGGCATCCAAACGAGCCTCTCTGTCTTTTCTCATGATGGAGAAGGTGCTTCTCGGGGCGATACAGGAGTTTTGGTTTTAAATGTTCCCACCATTGATTTAAAATTTTACCTGCGAAAACAAGAAGGACGATTCGACCCTTATTTAAGAGCGGGATTAGGAGTTGGAGTGGTGACCGAAGGCTCCCGCGATAACAATACAGGAGGAGCCGGAATGACCGCCCAAGTCGGTATTGGGAGCGATTTTTACCTCAAAGATTGGTTTTCTTTAGGAATCGACAATCAATTTCGAACCTTCGGTATTTTTAGAGGGAATTCCCAATCCTCAGCACTCATGTTTTTTACAACAGTTGGAAATTTTACCTTCCATTTTAAGTAAAAAAGGGCTTAGAATTTGTTTAATAAAAATTGGATATATCCTTGATATGGGTATTTTTTTATTTTTCAAGACCAGCGCTTTAGCACACAAGATTTTTTAAGGGGCGCCTCAAAAACCTCACGCTTGCTTGCGTACCGCGCATGCGGGTTGATCTGGCTAGAAACATCGCTCCTAAAGTCCGCACAAGCTAGGCCTCATTCTTGAAAAATAAAAAAATACCCATATCAAGGATAATTTTTACACAAATATATGTCCGAAAAATTTTGTGACATTTTAATCTTAGGTTGTGAACTTCCGGGTTTAATTACTGGTGCATTTTTAGCCAAACGGGGTTTATCCGTTATTGTATTAAACACCGATCAAGACGTTGGAAATCAAAAGAAAAATATTCAACCCAATCTTATTTCTCATCTCGATAGCCGACTATTTAAAACTATTTTAGGACGCCTCTCTATTCCAGATTCCGATCTTGGCATCGTAAATCGTTACGATACGCCCTATCAAGTTGTACTCCCTAAACATCGAATTGATGTCACCATCCAACGCGAACGTTTTTACCGAGAACTCAAACGCGAGTTTCCGGAAAATGCCGAGGCAATTCGATCTTTCTATTTGAGTTTAGACGAGCTCGACAACAATCTTGATAATGATAAATTTCAGCAATTGGTCGTGCCCAAAGGACTCATTCAACGTTATCAATTTTCAAAATTTATTAAAGAAAACCATCTCGATCTTACGATTTCCGATTGGGCCCAGATGCTCAATTTAAATGAAGAGATTGGTTGTTTTTTAGAGGCTCAATTAAAACTTTTGAGCAATCTACATTCCGATACTGTTTTTTCCTACCCTCTCGCAAAATTACTCGCCAATCAAAACAGCGTTCTCTTTGATGTAAAAGGGGGGAAAGGCCAGCTCGAGAAACTCTTCTTAAACAAGATTGAAGCGTATTCGGGTAAAGTCAAAAACGAAGTAAAAATCGAAAACATCGTGATTGAAAAATATAAAGTAAAAGGGATTAAACTGGGTGGGTTCGAAGGAATGATCGCCTGCAAAACCTTGATTTGGAATCAAGCGTCAAACACCATGATTCCTTGGCTGCCTAAGAACATTCTTTCACGCTGGCTCATTCGCCGCCTTGAAAAGATTAAGCCTAAATATGCCCGCTTTAGTATTCAATACGAAATGGATGAAGATGTGGTCCCTGTCGGAATGAAAGGCAATGCGCTTTACGTGAAGGATCCTGCCAAACCCTTGTTGGGCCCTAATTTCCTTCATTTGCATTTTTATTACCCGACGGAGTTTCAAGAAAATTCAAAGCGTCGGCACTTAATCGTTACCTATCTTCTCGACTCGGCAGCACTCACCCAAAATGAAGCGGAGTTTGATTCCATCCATAATGAGATTACCTCCAATCTTCACGAGCTGATGCCTTTTAGCGAAGGAAAAATTAAATTAAACTTCCCTCAAGAACAAACTTTAAGCTCTGGAGATTTACTCTTTCCATTGGAAGAAGCCGACTTTGAAGTCTTTCGGAAAAATGCGGCTCAAAATCAAATTTATGAAGTAAACGCAAAGACATTTCAAGATCTCTTCCCCTTTTCAAACCGCACTCCTTACCGGAATTTAATTCTCACCGGCCCGGAGATACTCTCGTGCATTGGCTTAGAAGGAAGTTTTTTACTCGGGCTCAAAACAACCGATGTGATTTGGTCGGACTTTGAACGTGGAAAACAAAAAGCCATTCGGCAACGGAAGATTGCTTAAAACAATCGAAAACATAAATAGACAAACATCCCTAACGCCAAACTGGTTTTCATAAAACTGGCGACCAAGCGCGAAAAGAAAACCGCCAAAGCGGCTCGCAAGGCTTTTACAAAATCTTTCTCCACTAAAAATTCGTAGATTAGAGCCCCTAAAAACACGCCTAAGAGTAGGCCTAGAAGAGAACCAATCAAAAATACAGGTACCCCGATGACTGCGCCAATCAAGCCTCCGACAATCGAAGCAATCAAAGCCCCATTGGAGACTTGAAGTTTTTTCCCTCCCCAAACACTCACTAGAAATTCAAGCAGCTCCCCGAAAGCCGCGATAAACAAAAGAATAAGAAGGGTCCAGAAATCGGTTTTGCCAGGATTAAAATTATAAAATAAACTGTAAAGTGCTGCAGAAGAGAAAATCAACCACGTTCCAGGTAATCCTAAAGGGACGAGAATGATTCCCACCCCACTCAATAACAAAACAATAATTTTAAAAATAAACTCCATATTAATCTTCTTCTCTTAAAAGACGAAAACTTTGCCGGTGAATTTTGCTAGGACCATGCTGATAAATTTCGCTGCGATGCCGTTCAGTCGGATATCCTTTATGAACGCTAAATTGAAATTGAGGATAATCCGCTTCGAGCTCGCACATCAAACGATCTCGCGTCACTTTTGCTAAAATCGAGGCGGCACCAATCGAGATGCAATGTTGATCTCCTTTAATCACAGGGTGTTGCGGTAAAAAAGCGGGGATTTTATGTTTACCATCAAGTAAAAGAATTTCAGGCTTTACTGAGAGCTGAGTCACAGCAATCTTCATTGCCTTTAAAGAAGCTTGAAAAATATTAATTTGATCAATTTCCCCGGACTCCACGAGCCCTATTCCCCAAGAGAGCGCCTCATCACAGATTTGATCGTAAAGTTTTTCACGCTGAGCGGAAGTTAATTTTTTGGAATCTTTAATCCCTTTTGTAGCAAGTGGATAAGGTAAGATCACAGCCGCAGCGACTACAGGGCCAGCCAGACAACCCCGCCCCACTTCATCCGTGCCCGCAATGGAGCAATAACCTTGACCGCGAAGATAAGCTTCAAGCTCAGGAGGAGAAATTTCTCGGAGTTTTTCAAAAAAAAACTCTTGCACACAGTGAATGTATGCAAGAGTTGTAAAGTAGCAAGTATTTATTTAGGAAAATGAAATTCCTATTTCTTACCAGCGACCACGACCACCGCCGCCGCCATCGCGACCGCCACGGCCTCCGCCGCCTTCACGACCACGACCGCCGCCAAAACCACCACGGCCTCCGCCGCCATCACGACGACCACCACCAAAACCGCCGCCACTTCTTTCGCCACGAGGAACTAAAGGACGAGCTTCGTTTACAGTCAATGCACGACCTTCAACGTCTTTTCCATTCATCGCTTCAATGGCTTGATCGGCTTGGCTATCATCACTGATTTCCACGAAACCAAAACCTTTGGAACGTCCGGTGAACTTATCGGTAATTAAGGAAACCGATTGGGGTTGGTAAGTTTCAAATAAACTGCGAAGTGTGTCTTCTGTGACACTGTAGGCTAAATTTCCCACATAGAGTTTCTTTGACATCTGCGTTTCTCTCTTTCTCTTAAATAAAGTGCCTGCCCGACCTCACCCGAATACGAATAACTCGACTCTATGTGATATCAAAAGCGAAACACTTAAGCTTACAAAAACCTTAAGATGTGCTCTGCTCCGTTTGCGCAGCAGGAGCATTTTCTACTATTTCTTTTTTTACTTCTGGGGCCACTAAAAACACTTTTTGCTCTTCGGTGATTCGGGCTTTTTTACCTATTAAATTGCGAAGATAATATAACTTGGCACGGCGAATACGACCAGAGGTCACAAGCTGTACTCGATCAATTGTGGGTGCATAAAAAGGGAAAATTCTTTGGACACCAATTCCATAAGACATTTTACGAACTGTAAAACTAGAACTAATTCCATTATTACGAATTTTAATCACAACCCCTTCGAAAATTTGGATACGTTCTTTTTCGCCTTCTTGGATCTTACAATGGACTTTAACCACATCTCCCGCTTTAAAAAGCGGAATATCTTTTTTGGGTAAGTCATACGCTATTTTTTGCAAAGCATTCATAAAAACCTCAATTTTCTGCTTTTTTTAAGGATAAAGTTCATCAAAAAAAGGGCAGAATTTTACAAAGAAAATCTAAAAAATAAGGGGCGTTCCATAACAAGTTTAGCCAAGCGTGTCAAATACTTACTATTTCTTCTTTTCAAGCAAATCTGGCCTATTTTTAAGGGTTTTTT
>CAYWGE010000094.1:0-6924 GCA_964457215.1 uncultured Pseudomonadota bacterium | reverse complement strand
TCATTCGCCATAAAGTCATGCAAGCGACGCGCCGTTACCTCGATGCCCAAGGTTTTTTAGAGATTGAAACGCCCATGTTGGCGAAAAGTACTCCCGAAGGGGCACGCGATTATTTAGTGCCGTCGCGCATTTATCATGGAAAGTTTTATGCACTTCCGCAATCTCCGCAACTTTTCAAACAACTCTTAATGGTCGCCGGTTTTGAACGCTACATGCAGATTACGAAATGTTTTCGCGATGAAGATCTGCGTGCCGATCGCCAACCCGAATTCACCCAAATCGATTTGGAGCTCAGCTTTGTTTCGCGAGAAGACGTGATTTTGATTATGGAAGGCTTGATCCGCGATATCTGGAAAAATGCCGTGGGAGTCGATTTACAAACTCCTTTTAAGCGTCTTTCTTATGCGGAAGCCATGGATCGTTATGGTCTCGATGCACCGGATACCCGTTTTGCCCTTGAACTTCAAAATATCACGGAAGTTTTTAAAAATACGCAATTCAAAGTCTTTGCCAATGTAGTGGGTAAGGGCGGAATCATCAAAGCTATTAAGATTGAAAAAGGAGCTGAGTTTTCGCGTTCTGAAATTGATGAAATGGAAAAGCAAACCGCGATTTATGGGGCTAAGGGCATGGCCTGGATTAAGGTGCTTCCTACAGAATGGCAGAGCCCAATCGTGAAGTTTTTTTCGGATGAGGAAAAAGAAGCCCTTAAAAATACATTAGATTTAAAAGAAGGGGATTTAGTTGTTTTCTGTGCCGATAAACCCAAAGTGGTAAACGATGCTTTGGGAAATCTGCGTGAATTTTTAGGTGCAAAGTTAAAGCTCATTAATCCAGCACAATTAAATTTTGTCTGGATCCTTGATTTTCCGATGTTTGATTACGATGATGCCGAAAAACGTTTAGTGGCCGTGCATCATCCATTTACCTCCGCAAAGCCCGAAGACTTGCCGCTGCTTGAGTCTGAGCCTTTAAAAGCAAAAGCAAATGCCTATGATTTGGTGCTGAATGGAAATGAAATTGGCGGGGGATCCATTCGTATCCACTCGATGGAAGTGCAACGAAAAGTTTTTAATCTTTTGGGAATTAACGATCAGGAAGCTAATGAGAAATTTGGTTTCTTATTGGATGCGTTGGATTACGGTGCCCCACCGCATGGCGGTATTGCGTTTGGGCTCGATCGTTTGATTATGCTGCTTACCGGCACCGACTCGATTCGTGATGTAATTGCTTTTCCGAAAACACAAAAAGCGATTTGTCCTTTAACGGATGCCCCTTCTACAGTTTCTCCCAAGCAATTATTAGAGTTGGGAATTAAAAATATAGGGAAAGGTGTGGCGTGAAGAGCGACGAAATAAAAACACTTGATCTCGAATATCTCTTGAATCTGGACAGCGAAGATCAGCTCTATAATGCCGTTTCAGATCAATTTAATGAAATTACAAGTGGGCTTTATGCCACGGCCAATCTCGAGCTCTTAAAAAATCTAAAAATTCAACCCAAAAGCCGGGTTTTAGATCTGGCGTGTGGAACGGGCCATCTTGCTATTGAAATTGCAAAAAGGGCCAGCCAAGGAAAAGTAGTGGGAGTCGATCTTTCCTCTCAAATGCTTGCACGCGCAAAAGAAGATGCGGCCAAATCGGGTGTGAAAAATATTGAGTTTATGGAGCGCAATATCCGCGAGGTGCTCCCAGAATTTAAAAAGGAAGATTTCGATATAGGTGTGAGTTGCTTTGCCCTTTCTTATTTAGGATGTGATTTTTTATTAAAAGAATTTTATGAAATTTTAGGCGATCAAGGTCAGATTGGTATCACAACCAGCTCCGTAAACTGTCTTACAGAATGGTACCCGCTATTTTTTGAGTTTCTTCAAGAACATGGGGAGCTTGCTGCGTCTTTTGAAGTGAATGAGATTCCGAACCTTCCTTTGGATAAGGACGATCTCAAATTGCGCTTAGAAAACGCCGGATTTAAAAATGTTGAAGTAAATGCTGTGAAAATTCCTTTAGTCTTTAAGAATGGCCGTGAAGCGGCGAGTTATTTGGTTTCGTCCGGATGGTTTTCGAATTATTTTTTTAGGCTAAAAGATAAAAAGATTCGACGTGAAATATGCGAGTGGGCCATTCGAAAGGTCGAAGAAAATCATCTGCAAGATGGGCGCTTAGAAAGCAGTCTCGAGTTTTTAGTGGCGTGGAACGAAAGGTAGTTTTTAGTGTACGATCTAATTATCATTGGAGGCGGAATCAACGGCTGTGGCATTGCACGCGACGCCGCCATGAGGGGTTTTAAAGTTTTATTGGTAGAAAAAGAGGACTTTGCTGCCGCGACCTCAAGTAAAAACAGCCAGATGATTCACGGGGGATTGCGCTACCTTTTGAGCGATATCCATACCACCAAAATTTCCTGCCAAGATTCGGGTTTCATCCAACAAATTGCATCTTTTTTATTATTCCGAATTCCATTTCTTTGCCCTTTTTTGAAAGAGCCAGAGCAATCTTCATTCTCCGCAAAATTAAAATTAGAACAGATGGAAACTTTGCTAGAGGTTTATGATCGCTATGCTCCCTTAAAGAATTCCAAACCCCATGCACGCTTAACTCGGGAGCAAGCTCTGCAACTCGAACCCGACCTGAGCGAAAAAACAATCGGTGCTGTTACTTTTGATGAATGGGGAATCGATAGCCCGCGTCTAACTTTTTTAAATGCTTTTTCAGCCTACGAAAAAGGGGCAGAGCTTCGCAACCACACCGAAGTAGTTAAAATTCTGAAAGAGCAAAATCGTGTGGTAGGGCTACAATTAAAAGATTTGCTAACTGGTAGCGTGAGTGAAGTTAAAGGAAGGCTCGTGATGAATGCCGCAGGGCCTTGGGTTCCTAAAATTGCAAAAATGGCAGGGGTTGAGATTAAACTGCGTCCTGCCAAAGGCATTCACATTACCTTTGATCGCAAAATTACCAACATGGCGATCTTGGCCGACACCCTAGATGGCCGCTCAGTCTTTCTCATGCCCCATCAAAATGTAAGTATTTTAGGAACCACCGACGACGATTATTTTGGAGACCCTGATAATATTCCCATTTTGGAAGACGAAGTAGAATATTTGCTCGAAGCCGTGGCGCGTGTCTTCCCAAAAATCAGAGAAGCTCGAATGAGTTATGCTTGGGCTGCCATTCGTCCAACACTCTATGAGCGTCCTAAGTACGAAGATGATCTCACTCGAGAACATGAAATTTTTGATCATGAAACGCGCGATGGAGTGGCGGGCTTCATTTCTATTGCGGGCGGAAAATTAGCGGCTTATCGTCTCATGAGTGAAGAAGCAGTCGATGTCGTTTGTAAAAAACTGGGGCAAGAAGTAGCGTGCCGCACTCATCTCGATCCTTTACCCGGTGCCGAAGAAGTGGTGAACGTTGAAGAGTTGGCCCACAAATTCAAAATTCCGTTGTATGCTGCACACCGCCTAGTTTATCGCCGCGGTTCCAGAGCTGTCGAAGTCTTAAAGCTCTTAGGTAGTCACCCGACTCAAAAAAATATTCTTTGTGATTGCGATCCGATTTTAGAGGCCGAAATTCGTTACGCAGTTCGGCATGAATGGGCTCGCACCTTAGAAGATCTTGCCCGCCGTACTCGTTTTTCGTTGGGCCCTTGCCAAGGAAGCGCTTGTTTGATGCAAGGAGCGCAAATTTTAGGCGAAGAATTAAGTCTATCGGCAAGCCAGGTTTTTGAAATGACCCGTCAGAGTTTAGAAAAAAAATGGGAAGCCAAACGCCCTATTTTAAAAGGTACAGGCCTGCAACAAGAAGAGCTATTCCAAGCGTTGTATTTTAATGTGGGCTGTCTATAGTATTTCAGCTTTTAAAGAGCACATCAGTGCTCGTTAAAAGTTAGCACCTTTCCTCTATAAATTTCTTAAATGTCAGGTGCAATCCCTGTTATTCAGAATTTATATAATAAAAGAAAGGGATAGAAATACTTATGGTTGGTTGTGTAAATTGAACTAATTCAAAGTTGATAAACCATAGATCATGGAAATTAAAACCGACATTGTCGTCATAGGGGCAGGATTAGCCGGTGTTTCAGCGGCCATTGAAGCTGCTTCCCAAGGAAAACAAGTTTTAGTGATCAATCAAGCGCCAGGCTCTAGTGCGCTTTCTTCAGGTGCGTGGGATCTTGCCGATTTACCTTATCGTGTGACTCAAACTCCGGTCGCTGAATTTAATTCCATCGAACACAATATTGAAGAAATTCTGCGTCGATCACACTGCCACCCGTATCTCACCATGGTGCATCGTTTAGGTCATGGGGCGTTTATTGATTTTTTAAGACAAAGTGTGGAGCAGTTCCGTCAAGCCTTGCCCTTACGCATGGTAGGAAATCTTCAACAGAATCGTTTGCACATTACTTCTTATGGAAGTTTGAAGCCCACCGCCGTGGTTCAGGCCTCCATGATGGAAGGTGATGTTTCTTCTTTTAATCAGGCGAAAGTTTTAATCGTGGGCCTTAAAGGTTTTGCTCCTTTTAGAAGCCGCTTTATTCGGGAAGCGATGTTGGAATTCCAGGCTTCTCAACTTCTTCCTTACCTACAATTTGTGGGGAATATTGATTTAGAACTGAGTGGTTTAGAAAATCAAAATTCTCTTAGTGCTTTTGAAATTGCTTCAGCTCTCGATCAAGAAGAAAAATTTGTCCATTTCGCCCAGCAGTTACTGAGTTATATTCAAGGAAAAGTTTATACGCATGTGTTGCTGCCTCCGGTAATGGGCTTGGTGAACTCCGAATTGATTATCCGCGGTATTCAAAAAATTACTGGGTTAAAAGCCGCAGAGACTTTGGCAACAACTCCCTCGGTGCCCGGATATCGTTTGAACTTGGCGTTGAAACAAGCGCTCAAAAATAAAAATATTACTCAAATCCAAGGAAAAATTATTCGAGTAAAAGTGCGAGGTCGGGCACTTTATCAAATTGAGGTTCGAAGCGAAGAAGAAAGCCAAATTATAGAAGCCAAGAGCTATGTCTTTGCGGGCGGAAAGTTTATTGGCAAGGGAATTAAATACTCTGAAAATTTTACGGATTCTCTTTTTCAAATTCCTCTTTTTGATGGGAAAGATTGGGTAAAAGAAAAATCCCTAATTAATTTTACGCATTCACCTTCTTCAGAAGCGCAATCTCTTTTTAAAATTGGATTTCAAACTAATGATGCCTTACAACCTTTAAATCTAAATCATGAAATTGCTTTCGATAATCTTTTTACTGCCGGTTCTGCTCTGGCAGGCTATGACTATGTTCATGAGCGTTCAGGGGCAGGGGTGGCCATCTCGACGGGTGCCTATGCCGCCCAAATGGCAGCCAGTCTTTAATCCTAAAACAACTTAAGAGTTGGGTGTGAAATTTTTTGCGATGAAATAAACTTCGCTCGATCCTTTACGGGTAGCTTCGGGAATAAAAATTTTGAGTTCTCGAAAATAACTTTTCATTTTTTTCTTAAAATTCTCAGATTCTTCTCCCGGAAAAATTTTTAAAAGAAGATGGCCTCCGGGTTTTAATATTTTGAGTCCTACCTGAAATACTGTTTCGGCCAGTTCATAAGAAAGATAAGTATCCCGAAATCGAATACCCGTGAGATTAGGCGACATATCCGAGAGAATGATATGCGCAGGCCCCTCCAGCGCTTGAATGATTTTCTTTTGAATCTCAGGCAAAGTCGCATCACCTTGAATAAAACAAAGGAAGGGAGGGAGCTTGATTTTTAAAGGGAGCAGATCGACTCCTACAGCTCTTCCTTCGGGCCCTATTTTCTGGGCTATATATTGAAGCCAGCCGCCAGGAGCGCAGCCCAAGTCTAAAACGCGGTCTTTGGAGTGGATTAAACCAAAGGATTTATCGATTTCATCCAACTTAAAAATCGCCCGGGAAGCTAAGCCCTTCTCCTTCGCTTTTTGGTAAAAACGGTCTTTCCGTTCATAGACTGGTGACATAACCCCCCAGAAAATCGATAAAATTTATTAATATGGGTTCAGATTACACGCAATCGGCGCTCTTTGGCTACCGATAATAACAATGAGGGGCGTAGAAGAAGTAAAAAAGGCAAATGATTCCAAAAGAGTAAAAAAATAAAGGATTGTTAAGAGATATTGGCACCAAGTTTGCTTAGTTACTGTGAAGTCCGTAAGGATAACACGGTCCTGTGAGTATAAAACGTTCTTTCAATTTTATTCAGGAATCGACTACAATATTTAGTAAGGAGAATGACAATGGCTGGCGCAAGTGAAATTAAAGGATCTAATGTAATTCGTCATATTGAATCGGGTTCTTACCTCCCGGAAACACCTCTTAATAATCCGACCGAAAGACCCGGTATAGGGGGGACTGCTGCGGGACACCTTTTAAGGGGTTTAGAAGCAAGAAAGTATGCAGCTGCAAATATGGGAAGTTTGGGAGCTCGGTTTGTACCTCAGGCTCAAAGAGCCTTTGCAGTGACTGGAGTGGGTACAGGTACTTTAAACGATTTTTGTGAACGGATTGGTGAACATACTGAGAGCATGCCTCCAGAAGTGGCAGGCGCTCTATTCGAACAAGCTCTTCGCTCTTAATTATTATGCCAATGACCTTAGAACAATTTAGACAAGAAGTAGCTAAACTCCCTGTGGAGAAACAGGCGACTGTTATTCAAAATTTATTTGATATGATTTATGCAGGTTATGACGACAAGATTTTTCGCGTTATGGCGACCGCCATCAAGCAGGCGAAAGATGTTAAAACAGAAGGTCATGAGAATTTTCAAATTGCCGATCAAGAGCTCGATAAGCTCTCTCACATTCAAGATCACAACCGTTTAATCCAAACTCATCGCAGTAAAAAACCCGTTTAATTCTTTTCCTTTATTTTTTGATTCCTTTTTTAGAGAAGCTTTCCTAAGATGGAACC
>CAYWGE010000093.1:4940-6944 GCA_964457215.1 uncultured Pseudomonadota bacterium | reverse complement strand
TAAATACGAAGTCCCTTCAGGAGGCGTTGTTATAGATCTTTCACAGCATCAACGTTTTTTAGATGAAATCCGAGCATGTTTGAAAAAAGAAGGAATTGAGAAAATACAGCAAGTTGCTTCTTCTCTAAAGGGCACAGAGGGAAATCAAGAGTATTTTATTTTTTTCGAAAAAAATAAAAAATAGGGTGTTTCTCCTGAAATAAAATTTGTTATAATAGTCCAAAGAAGGCCACCTAGGTTTTTTCATGATGATAAATAAAAAAATGTTGTGTGTTTACATGGCGTTAGCTGCCGTTTTCGGTGCTTGTGCGTCTTCACAACAATCCTCAAATAGTCCCAAACATTCTGCCGCGGCAAAAAAATTCTTCGATGAACCTTTTCAAAAAACTAGTAAAGAAACTTTACCCGAAGGAAATTCTTATTTTGATTATTTAATTTCAAAACTGAACAGCTACGATGGAAATCTGGATTCGGCGATTGAGGCGATGCAGGGCGCCATTCGACAAGCAAAAAGTAGCTCTTTTCTGGAAGAAGAACTTTCCAAACAACAAGTCGAAGCCAACCGCATTGATGCGGCTTTGGTCTCTGCCCAAAAAGCTGTCGCTCTAGACCCAAAAAATATTGAAGCGCATTTGTTATTGGGAAAGCTTTACTCAGCAGGAAAAAAATCAAATGAAGCCATGAGTGAATTCCAAGAAGCTTTGAAACTCAATCCTAAAAATGAAGAAGCCTATGCGGCTCTTGCCCGAGAATATGTGGTTAAAAAAGATTTTGATGGGGCCATTCGTGTTATTAATCGCTTGAAAAGTATTAATCCCAACTCAAGTATTGCGGCGTATTATTTAGGGACTATTTATTCTACCTTCAAGAAAAACTATCCGCGCGCCATTTATACTTATAAAGAACTCTTAGAAGATAATCCTGAAGATGCCAAAGCGTTGCAAGCTTTAGGTCAGATATATCTAGATCGTAATCAATTCCCTGAAGCACTGAAAGTTTTCCAAAGCTTAGATAAGCTTATTCCCGAAGATATCCCCACACTTTTGCGTTTGGGTGTGTTGTATTATGAAACAAAAAATTACTCTGCAGCGATTGTTTGTTTTCAGAAAATTTTAGAACAAAACTCTGCTTTGGACCGAGTTCAATTTTATTTGGGAGTGATATACGCCCAGCAAAATAAGAACTCTGACGCCATTCACGCTTTCTCTCAAGTGCCTTTTGATTCTTCCTTTTATAAAGATTCAATCCTTCGGGTGGCGCTTCTTCTTGAAGAAGAAGGAAAACCTACGGAGGCTGTTCAAATTCTTGAAAAAGCGATCGAAAAACAACCGGGAGTTGTCGAATTTTACGATGTTTTAGGGAGCTTGTATTCTTCTCTTCAAAAATTCGAAAAAGCCCTCGAAGTGTTAGAGACGGGAATTAAAAAGTTTCCAAATGATGACCGGCTCTATTTTATGGAAGGGGTGGTCTATGATAAAAAAGGGGATTTTGACGGCGCTATTCGTTTAATGCGCAAGACCCTAGAGTTGAATCCAAAAAATGCCTCTGCGCTCAATTACATTGGTTATTCCTATGCCGATCGAAATATGCATTTAGAGGAGGCATTTGAATTGGTTTCGAAAGCGGCCGCTTTAAAACCCAATGATGGTTATATTTTAGATAGTTTAGGTTGGGTTTATTTTAAAAAAGGAGAAGTGGCAAAGGCGCTGTATTATCTTTTAAAAGCCGATGAGCTTTCTCCCGAAGAGCCTTCTATTTTGGAGCATTTGGGTGATGTTTATCTTAAAAAAGGGAATATAAAGAAAGCAGAAGATTATTATCAAAAAGCTTTGACCGAACTCAAAGATAAGAAGAAGAAAGAATCTTCCGATGCTGAAATTACTACTCGTCTTCAAAAGAAACTTTCCGAGCAAGTGGGCTATAAGGCGAAAGAATAATTTTGATCTTATTTAAATTCCCCCCAAGTTTTTTGAGTCATTCATGAAATTAAAAAATAACCGAGCA
>CAYWGE010000093.1:0-4930 GCA_964457215.1 uncultured Pseudomonadota bacterium | reverse complement strand
CAGGTTTTAAAAAAGTACTGATTTTTTTTGTTGTGATTTTCTTAAGTGCTTGCGGCAGCTCAAAAACTCCACCCAAAGTTGCGGTGCCTGAATCTGAAAAAACAAAGATTCTTCAATCTATCCAACAAAGCTTAGAAATCTCCCAGGCCTTAAAAAATGTCAAAGGGTACGCACAAGTTCATTTAAAAACTCGAAAAGGATCTACTCATTTTGATGAAGTTGTTTTTATTCGGTTTCCGGATTCTTTTTATTTTGAAACTGTAGATGATTTTGGCAATGCCCGTTATGTTTTAATTTCGAATGGAGAAAATCTCTCCTGGCAGGATTATTCCAAGAAAGAATATGGAGAGGAAGCACTTTCCTCTATAAAACTCGAAAAAATATTGCCACTTCGCTCGACTCTTGCAGAATCTTTAGGATTTTTAGTCGGTAAATTAGGAGTGGTGCTCAAAGCAGGGGATTTTTTCCAATCTTCTGATCATCGATACGAATTGAAAACCCCTGAATATAGTTTAATTTGGGATACTCAGCTTCAAAAAATCGTTTCGGTAGACTTTCGAGATGAAAATGGTAAGGTCACCTATCGTTACGAGGGACTCAATTTTTTTTCTCAAGCACCGGGATTTCCCTCAAAAATTCATCTTCGAGATTATAAACATAAAACTGAAATGGAAATTCGTTATCAGTTTTTGGAAGAGAATCCTACTGTTGACGAATCTCTCTTCAATTTAAAAGTGCTTCCTGATGCAAAAAAGGTTAATCAGTTCTACTAAAAAACTCTTTCTTCTCTCTCTTTTCTTTTTTGCTTCGTGTTCTCCCCAAATTCCTAAAAAACCCAATTGGCTGATTTGGCATTTGGGTGCGGAGCCTGATACTTTAAATCGTCTTTTAGCTACCGATGCCTATGAAAGTAGAATCAATGGTTTCATTTTTGATAGCTTAATTGATCGCGATAACCAAACCTTGGAATGGATTCCAAAGCTCGCGAGTTCTTGGGATATTTCTGCGGATAAGCTTTCATTTACTTTTCATCTGCGAAAAGGAATTCAGTGGCAAGATGGGCACCCTTTTACAGCCGATGACGTCATTTACACCTACGAGCGTATTCAAGACCCAAAAGTTGATGCCCCTCATCTGCGCGTTTATTACAAAGACATTAAAAAAATAGAAAAATTAGATGATTATACGGTTCGTTTTACCTATGCCCGCCCTTATTTTAAAGCTCTAGAGTTTTGTGGGGGCATTCCTATTATTCCCAAACACATTTTTGATGATGGTAAAAACTTTAATACCAATCCCGCCAATCGACATCCGATTGGAACAGGCCCTTATAAATTCGTAAAATGGGAAACGGGCAAAAGCATTGTACTGGCTCGAAATGAAGATTATTGGGACAAACAGAAATTTCCCCAAATTGAAGGAATTATTTTCAAAATTATCCCCGATGATACGGTCGCCTTTAAAGAACTCAAAAAAGGGGATTTAGATATGGATTCTCTGCGCCCCATTCAATGGGTAAAGCAGACGAATTCAAAGAGCTTTAACGATTTGTTTGTGAAGCATCAGTATTATGTTCCCTCTTATCGTTTTATTGGCTGGAATCTTAGAAATCCACTCTTTGCCGATAAAAAAGTGCGGACCGCGTTATCTGAACTCATCAATCGTCAGGGAATTGTTGAGAAATTAGAATTTGATTTAGGAAAAGTCATTAGCGGACCCTTTTTCTTTGAAAGTTATGAATATAATCAAGAGGTAAAGCCTCTGCCTTATGACCCGGAACACGCTAAAAAATTATTAAGTGAAGCGGGGTGGGTAAATGAAAATGGCCAAGGTGTCCGCACGAAAAACGGTAAACCTTTTCATTTTAAGTTTTTGATTCCGTCGGGAAATCATTTTTACACGACTTTAGCCACCATTATGAAAGAAGATTTTAGAAAAGCAGGGATCGAAGTAGAGATTCGCACCATGGAATGGGCAACTTTCATAGGCCGTATCAATGCCCGGGATTTTGAAGCTACGGCACTGGGTTGGTCATTTGGTTTTGATGATGATCCTTACCAAGTTTGGCATTCTTCTCAGGCCAAAGCGGGCTCTAATTTTGTAGGGTTTGAAAACGCAGAGGTGGATGCGATCTTAGAAAAAGGGCGGCAGACTTTTGATAAAGCCGAAAGAACTCGCCTTTATCATCGTTTTCATGAAATTGTGGCAGATGAACAACCCTACACCTTTTTATATACGGGTCCTGCTTTAGTGGCACGTGCCGTACGGTTTAAAAATGTAAAAGTTTACCGCTCCGGGGTCGATGTTTTGGAATGGAAGTTGTCGGAGTAATCGGAGTTTTTCAAAACTATTTATGTTTCAATACCTCACCAAACGTCTTTTTTTGATTATTCCTACCTTCTGGGGTATTACCCTCATGACTTTTTTCATCATCAAGCTTGCCCCAGGTGATCCGGTCTCCTTAAAGGTTCAAGCGGCAGAAGGGGTAAAGGCTCAAGCGGTTTCAAAAGAAATCTTAGATGAATTTCGTAAATTATATGGCCTCGATGTGACGCTTCCCCCCTGGTATGAACATCTTATCCATACGGTAAATGCCAAAGTTTTTGGAGTGACAGATGTAGAGAAAGAAAACTTTTTTCGAAGAGGTGCTGAGTGGGTAGGGTCTAACTGGATGCAATATACTCAATGGCTCTCACGCCTTTTGCGTTTTGATTTTGGAGAAAGCCTAAAAGATCATCGGCTCGTCACCACTAAAATCAAAGAAGCCTTGCCCATAACCCTGACTTTAAATCTGATCGAAATCTTGATTGTTTATTTTATTTCTATTCCTCTTGGTGTTTATTCCGCCCTCAAGCGAAATTCCCTTTTTGATAAAACAACCATGGTGGTGCTGTTTCTCCTGTGTGCGATCCCTACCTTTTGGACCGCCACGCTCTTAATGGTCATTTTTGCGAGCAGCGAATGGTTCAATTGGTTTCCGATGGTGGGGTATGCCTCCGAGGGGGCAGAGCTTTTACCGTGGTATGGGTATTTATTAAATGTTGGGTGGCATCTCGTTTTGCCGGTGGTTTGTATGGTGTATGGAAGTTTTGCTTTTCTCTCGCGTTTTTCGAGGGCAAATTTCTTAGAAGTGATTCGACAAGATTATGTTCGGACCGCGCGGGCCAAAGGTTTACCTTCTCGAACGGTTGTTTGGAAACATGCTTTTCGAAATTCTTTAATCCCTTTAGTAACACTTATGGGAACTTTGCTTCCTGCATTGCTGGGTGGAAGTGTAATCATTGAGCAAATTTTTTCAATTCCAGGGATGGGAAAGTTAGGTTTTGAATCCGTATTGGCGCGTGATTACCCTACGATTATGGGGATTGCGGCGATTGAGGCCATTCTTACTTTGATTTCGCTTTTGCTCAGCGATTTGGCTTGTGCATTTTTAGATCCAAGAATTAGTTTTGAAAAATTATAAGAAAGAAAGTTAGACACCAAACAAATGGAAGTCTCTCTCATCCATACCGAAACTCCAAATCCAAGCGACCATGCTTCTTATGGGAAAAGGATTTTAAGAGAATTTACGCGAAATAATACTTCCCGTTTGGGGCTTGCGATTGTTTTTCTGACTTTTTTAATGGCAATTTTGGCCCCATTTCTCGCAAATAATGTCCCTCTTTTTTTAAAATATCAGGGCAAAACTTATTTTCCAGTTCTTCGAGAAGTTTTTCCGTTCGAGTATTGGGTAAAATACCCGGAGCTTCCTTCTTCCGATTTATTGCCAGAGTTTATTCAATCCCATGCTGCTGAGACGCATGCGGTTTATGCCCCGATTTCTTATTCACCTAATCAATACGATTTAGATGCGACTTTAAATCCTCCTTCGAAGTCCCATTGGTTAGGCACCGACGACCAAGGCCGGGATGTGGCAGCCCGAATGATTTTTGGCTCTCGGGTTTCTCTCTCAGTGGGCTTTGTGGCGGTAGGTATTTATGTTTTGATAGGGATTTTCTTAGGCGCTTGTGCAGGCTATTTTGGAGGTTGGATTGATATTCTCATCAGTCGCTTGATTGAGATTATGCTTTGTTTTCCGACCTTCTTTTTAATTTTAGCGGTCTTGGCTTTTGTTGGACCTTCTATTTACAATATTATGATTGTTATAGGCTTTACAGGTTGGACAGGGGTAGCCCGTTTGGTGAGAGCTGAATTTTTAAAGCAACGGCAGATGGATTACGTCGCCGCATCGCGCATTCAAGGGGCTAGTTGGTGGCGAATTGTGTTTCGGCATATTCTTCCCAATTCTTTAGCTCCTGTTTTTGTCTCCGCTACTTTTGGGGTAGCATCGGCTATTCTAGTGGAATCTTCTCTTTCTTTCTTAGGATTTGGAGTTCAACCCCCCACACCCAGTTGGGGAGAAATTCTTTCTCAGTCGCGAGATTTTATGGATATTGCCTGGTGGTTAACCCTTTTTCCAGGTTTAGCGATTTTTTTAACTATTACCTCCTATAATTTGGTGGGTGAGGGATTGCGAGATGCCATTGATCCACGCTTAAAGAGTTAAAATGAATATCCTCGAAGTGAAAAATTTAAGAGTGGAATTCAAAACCGAGCACGGCGTTTTGCGTGCGGTCGATAATGTGAGTTTTTCGCTGAAGAAGGGGAAAAGTTTAGGCATAGTGGGCGAATCGGGGTGTGGTAAAACAGTCACGGCCCTTTCTTTACTTCGACTCATTGAAGAGCCAGGCAGAATTAAATCCGGAAAAATTTTATTTCATTCTGAGATAACTTCTGAAATTCAAGAAGAGCCGATTGATTTATTGCAAATCCCAGAGAAAAGATTGTGTGAGTTTCGGGGTAAAAAAATCGCCATGATTTTTCAAGAACCCATGACGAGTTTGAATCCTGTTTTTACGATTGGCAATCAACTTTGTGAGCCTTTGATTCT
>CAYWGE010000092.1:0-6979 GCA_964457215.1 uncultured Pseudomonadota bacterium | reverse complement strand
ATCTCATTCGGCAAAAATCCAACGTAATTATTCAAGTTTCGACCGGGGGTGCAATCGGTGATACGGATGAAGATCGTTGTCGTCCTCTTCTTGCAAACCCTGACATGGCTTCTTTAACCACAGGAAGTATTAATTTTGGAAAAGAGGTTTTCTTAAATCCTCTGCCCTTTATTGAAAAACTTGCTCAAGAAATCTTAGCACAAAACATCAAACCGGAGATTGAAGTCTTTGATTTATCGATGCTCGAGACTGGCATTCGTCTCATCGAAAAAGGACTCATCAAAACGCCCGCCCATTTTCAATTTGTCTTAGGAGTGCCGGGAGCCTTAGCCGCTACCGAGAAAAATTTGAAGTTTTTGGTGGAAAATTTACTACCCAATGCCACCTGGAGTCTCTCCGCCATCGGTCGTTTTCAATTCCCGCTTATGGAACTTGCCATTCAATGGGGAGGCCACGCCCGCCTAGGGTTTGAAGACAATATCTATCTCGAAAAAGGGGTGCTTGCCAAAAGTAACGCAGAGCTGGTAACAAAGGGAGTTGAGCTTGCTCAAAAACACGGCAGAAAAATTGCCACCATTGAGCAGGCAAGAGAAATTTTAGGTTTAAGTCGTAAGCGCTAAGTCGTAAGAAATCTCTTACTGCTTATCCCTTGCAACTTAACGACTTCCCTTTATGCCCGGTATTGGAATTATTCTAAACCCTCACTCCAAGAAGCACAAAAAAGATCCAGATCGCATGGAGCGCTTGGCATTTATTGTAGGAGATAAGGGTTCCTGCAAGCAAACCACTGATATGGGCGATCTGAGGCGAGTCGCCGAAGAATTTAAAACACGCGATATCGAAATTCTGGGAATTGGTGGTGGAGACGGCACTAACCACGTCACGCTTACTGCTTTTTTGAAAGTTTACGGCGAAAAACCGCTTCCTAAAATTACTTTTTTGCGGGGCGGCACCTTAAACACCTTGGCCACCGCCTGTGGAATCAAAGGCTCCCCTGAAAAAATCTTAAGTAATCTCATTTATAAATATCACGAAGATGAACCTTTTCAGATTAAAGAAATGGACATCATGGAGATTAATGGAGACTACGGTTTTATCTTCGGAACCGGAGTGATCTATCGATTCATGCATGCCTATTATGAAAATGGCTCTCCCTCTCCCTTGCACGCGGGTTACACCTTAACACGCGCGATCAGCTCGGCCTTATTTAATGGGGAGTTTTCTCGAAAGCTCTTTGAGCGTTATGCCGCCGAAGTCACAGTGGATGGTAAAAAATGGCCCTTCAAAAATTATTCTGCCCTCTACGCCGGAGCAGTCAATCAATTAGGACTCGGTTTTAAAGTATTTCACTACTCGACAGAACCAAAAAAGTTTCATGCGATTGGTTTTTCTCTGCCTGCCCGCAATGTCTTGCGATATGTGCCCGCGATGGCTTTGGGAAAACCCACAGGCTGCGATGAGCTTATCGAACAAGCAGCTTCCGAAATGATTCTAAAATTTGAAGAACCCCAGCCCTATACGATTGATGGCGATATGTTAAGCCCTGCCTCCGAAATTATCGTCCGCAATGGTCCACGCTTAAAAATTATTTCTTATTAAGATTTAACTTCTGCATCACCAATTGCATATCTTCCCAAACCGGTTTTTTCATGTTGGGATTCCGAAGCAAAAAGGCAGGATGATAAGTCGGCATAAGTTGAATACTCTCTAGCGGCAATTGAATATTCAGCTTATTTTGCGCAATCGCATTGGGCCAAAGATGAAAACGTCCTCTTAAGCTCGAAATCTTCTCTTCGGTCGCAAGCAAAGTTTGCACGGCAAAATTTCCCAAACCCACAATTACTTTGGGCTGGATCAGTTGGATTTGTTCAAACAAGAATGGAGAACAGGTTTCGATTTCATCCGGTGCGGGATTGCGGTTTTCAGGAGGACGACACTTCACTACATTGGCAATATACACATCACTTCGCTCAAGCCCCATCGCTTGAATAATTTTGGTGAGCAGTTGCCCCGCTCGCCCTACAAAAGGCTCGCCTTTTAAATCTTCGTCTCGTCCGGGAGCCTCTCCCACAAACATGAGCTCGGCCTTGGGATTTCCGACTCCAAATACTAACTGGGTTCTGCCCTGGTGCAAGCGACAACGGGTGCAATCCCCAATTTTTTCGCGAAGTTCTGGAAGAGAGCTTGAAGAAGCCACGATTTCTCGAGTTTCTTCTTTCATTTTAGCTTCTGTTTGTTGTTTGGGAATATCTGCCTCCTTCTCTACCCACATGTATTCGGGCAAAAGTCCTAAATCTTTTTGAATTTCTAGCCCATCAATCAGGGATTGCAAAGTTCTCGAGGGAGTCATAGGATAGCCTTATATGCTCGCTTACGGCGTCGTTCTATTTCTGATTTATTTTTTTTCCCCTGCTTTGGCTCATGCGTGGGGCCCCGGGGCCCATCTCGAATACGCACTCAATGCTTTGGCCGGAATAGCAAGTTTAGCGCCCGCAGTTCAAGCCTTACTTAAAAAATATCCGAATGATTTTTTATACGGCAACTTAGCCGCCGATATTATTTTCGGCAAGAAATTTGCCGGAGATCTTTACCACTGTCATCATTGGGAAGTAGCCCTCCCTCTTTTAGACGAAGCAGAAAATGAACGCCAACAAGCTTTTATTTATGGTTATCTGACTCACCTTTCGGTCGACACGGTCGCCCACAATTATTTCGTCCCCTATCACTGCATCAAAAGCTACGATGCTTATACCTTGCGGCATACTTATTGGGAGATGCGTTACGATCTCAAAATGTCTCCAAAGGTTTGGGACGTGATGGAGAATTTAGCGCAGGGTGATTATAGCGATAATGATGTGTTGTTGGCCCGCTCTCTTAAAAAAGCACTTTTTTCCTTTAAAACCACTAAAAAAATATTTGATGGACTCATGCTCGTTCAGCGCATGAACCGTTGGAGAAAAGCCGCGGAACTTCTGGCAATCCGTTCGACTTATCCCTTAGAAGATCAAACCGTTCGCGAATTTAAAAATCTCTGTTTTGGTTCTTCTATCGATTTTCTAACAAATTTAGAAAATTCTTATGTGCTTCGCGCAGACCCCACTGGTAAATTAAAACTTTTATACGCAAAAGAAATGACAAGTAAAATTCGAAAATACACTAACCGTAAACTCATCTCCCAAGAAAAAGCTGATACTCTCGTGAACGATATTAAATCTTGCCTTCACGACGGAATTTATAAACCTGTCCAGCTTCCCGATATTTACGATGTAGTTTGAATATATTTCTATTCCAACCTTACCTAGACCTTTTAAAGAGTAAAACCCCTCTTGCAATCAAAATTAGATGCAGTTAAGACATTTCCCATCCGTCATTCAGATATATGAGGAGTATAAGGGCGAGCACTACGTGGCTCCCCTTTGGAAACCTCATTGTATAAGGTATTCCCGTGGCAAGCCACGGGGTATTACAATTAATCAAAGAGTCTTATTCAAAAAGGAGAGGATATGAGTAAAATTCATCCCGAAAAAGTGAAACATTTGGAAAAACTTTCGAATAAAAAAGGCATTATTGCCGCGGCAGCCATGGATCAGCGCGGGTCTCTAAAAAAGTCGATCGCTAAAGAAAAAGGGGTTGATCCTAAAGAAATCACTCAAGGGATGATGGAAGAATTTAAAACAGCAGTCACTCGTATTTTGACTCCCTATTCAACCGCGATTCTTTTAGATCCAGAATTTGGTTTACCCGCTGCAAAACAGCGCGACAAAAATTGCGGCCTACTTTTAGCCTACGAAACAACAGGCTACGAACAAAATACTCCGGGCCGCGTGCCACGCCTTATTCCCGACTGCACGGTTTCTAAAATTGCAGCAGAAGGCGCCAACGCCGTTAAGATTCTACTTTATTACTCTCCTTTTGAAGATCCCAAAGTGAATGCAATCAAACACGCGTGGGTTGAGCGAATCGGTGTAGAATGCGCATTTCAGAAGATCCCTTACTTTTTAGAGTTTGTGGGTTACCCCACTCGAGAGGGAGAAGAAGAAAACAGTTTAAGTTTTGCCAAACAAAAACCCGAAATTGTGAAGCGTAGCATGGAAGAATTCTCTCAAGACAAATACCATGTCGATGTGCTGAAAGTCGAAGTTCCGATCAACATGAAATTTGTAAAAGGCACAAAATCCTTCAAAGGTGAAGAGGCTTATTCGAAAGATGAAGCCAAAAAACTTTTCATTTCAACCGCTCAAGCTACACAAAAACCCTTTATTTATCTTTCTGCCGGTGTTTCGGATGATGAATTCCGCGAAAGCTTAGAGCTCGCCGCCGAATCCGGGGTAAAATACAATGGGGTACTCTGTGGACGCGCTACTTGGAAAGAAGGAATTCCTGTCTATGCGAAATCTGGCTTAAAAGCCTTGGAAGCTTGGCTTTCTGATCGCGGCGTACAAAATATTCAAGCATTGAATAAAGTCTTGGATGCGGGCGCTACACCTTGGAAGTAAAGCGTCTGCCAAATTCTGCGTTTTTAAACCTTTTTGATGAAAGGGTTTAACTCTACCCGGGACTGCCAAATTTTCTACTCATTCTTTTGGTGTTTAAAGCTCCTGTTAACACCTCTCTTTGACAGGTTTCTACTCGACTAGACATTTCTTAGCCACCTGCTCTGGCAAAGTTTTTGCTTTATTTTATTGAGCAATACTTTTGCCATTTTCTACAGAGAGGTGGATGATGAAAAAAAAACTCCTTCAAACCTTTTCTTTTTTAAGCCTTATGGGCATCCTTTCTTTTGGAATAAGTTCCAAGGTATACGCTCAAGCCACGGGCATACCTGTGCCTATCCTAGAAATTTCGGTAGACACCTACGAAGACCTCCGTCCGTTAGAATCACCGGATTGTAACCCAGGACATTCGCCTCAACGCTGTTCACTCCGAGAAGCAATCAACAATATTGTCAGGACCCAAACAAGATACAACAACCAACACTTTCGCATCAATTTACCCGCTGGCACCCTGAGGTTAGAGCTTGAAAAGCCCAGAAATGGCATTGGAGAAGATAATAATTTAAACGGTGATTTAGATATTCGCATGACCAACAATAATACGCTCCAGATATTCGGAGAAGTCTCGGACGACGGAGGTCAAACCACTATTGAAATGCAAGATTATCAAAGCTGGAACCCCACACTCCAAGACCGAGTCTTGCACCTCATCCAAGGAAATTTATTTTTAAGAAACATCCATATCACCGGAGGTTTTGCCACTCGCTCTTTCGATAATACCGCCGTACGCGAGGGAACGGGCGGAGGCATTCTCATCAATCCCCAAGGAAACCTTTATGCCGAAAACATTTTAGTGGACTCCAACCGCACGAACGATGGTTGTGGCGGTGGAATTTCAAACACCGGCAGACTCCACATGGTAAACAGTGCCCTAATCCATAATAGCATTAGCGGCAGTGGCCGTATTCGTCACCGTATCGGAGATAATAATCTTTATGACTACATTTCGAGTGGCGGAGGACTTTGCAATTATGGAACAAGCGCTAGGGCGATCTTAGATCGTGTCAGTATCTTTGAGAATAGCGCCTTTCGCTATGGGGGCGGCATTTATAATGCAGGTCGTGGATTTATCAGCTTGGTAAATTCCACCGTAGCCAATAACGCAGTGCAAAACGGATATTTCCTTCAAACAAATGGCTCTTCAAGCGTTGAGTACCCTTATGGCGAAGGGGGAGGTATTTACAACGCCACTGGGGGCATTCTTCAGATTCTCAACAGTACCCTCGCTTATAATAGAGCCCGATTAATTGCCGGCGGAATCAGCAATGGTTCTTACGCGATGCCTGTTGGAGCGATTTCTGAAATCGAACCAGGTCGCATAGAAATTGGAAACAGCATCGTGCTTGAAAACATCTCTCCTTTTATTGAAGTCGATTGGCGGATTTGGGGGAGAAGTGACAGAGAAAGCTTCGAAAATACAAACTGTATGGGAACCCTTACCTCATTAGGCAGCAATCTTTCGAATGCAACATGCAATGCGCTCAATATTCCGGGTAACGTTCGAGTCGCTACCAGAACTCCAGTGCTCAACCCTACCCCGCAAAATTCTCCGGGCCACGGTTATACTTATTATGCCTTGACAGAGGGTAGTCCCGCCATACATGGCGTACAAAATCCAAGCACCTGCCCAGCAATCGACCAAAGAGGCGTTGAACGTCCACAGGGAGAGACCTGTGACATCGGCGCCTATGAATATGTTGCGCTTCCACCTCCTGTCCGCAGACCGATACCGAGTGGCGTTATGACAAGCGTGGGAGACACTCCAATACCAATGCCAAGTGAAGGGAAAACGGATAAAGCTCCTCAGTTTACTCCTTCCGTCACCATGCCAGACTCAGGCTCGATTATTCCTGCAGAAGGCGTATTTACCCCTCCTTCTGGGAAAAATTCCACTTCAGACTCTTCTCTGAATTTGGGAGATAAAAACACAGACACTTCAAAAGAGGCAATCAACCCAAAAGAAGAATAGCTCTTCAAACCCATTCAAAAATGGCGAAACCCCTTCAATGAAAAATGAAGGGGTTTTTTTTGAGCATCCAAAACCCTTACTTTATTTTTTCGATCGACGATTCTACCAATCTTATGAACTGGCGTTTTAAGCTTTTCAAAAATCTTCTGAATTTTTTGAGCGTTTCGAGAAGAAGCGGTAAAAAGAAGTTCATAATCTTCTCCTCCTGCTAGTGCAACATTCAAAGGGCAAGAAGGATGACGTGGAATGAGTTCAGCTTCGATCTCAGCGCCAACTCCCGATGCTTCACAAAGTCGCTCTAAATCAAGCAATAAACCATCACTGACATCAATCAAAGCGTGTGCAAGTTTCTTTTCGCTTAAGGCTATCCCCTCTTTTACTCGAGGAATTGGCCTTAAATGCGCTTTCTTAAAATTTTGAATCACCTTCTTTTTTTGCTGAAGGAGTTTTAATCCCA
>CAYWGE010000091.1:2641-7066 GCA_964457215.1 uncultured Pseudomonadota bacterium | reverse complement strand
GCCCATTGCCCTTGATACATGCGTGCACAGTAAAGCTGTGCCAGTTCAGTGGTGCCATAATTTTCGATTAAATGAGCGGCTCCGCGCGTTAAACCCGGAAACATCATAAAACTAAAACAAGAACCTAAAAAGAATTCACCACATGTGATCATCAAAGAAAGGGGGAGATTGAGCCCGCCGTAGGTAGTGGGGACATCCATTCCAATAAAACCATTTTGGGCATATTTTTGGTAAAGTTCTGAAAAACCAGGAGGGGTAGTGACTTTGCCGTTTTCTAATCGACACCCGATTTCATCGGATTTTTGGTTGAGAGGAGCGAGTTCTTTTTGAGCAAATTTTAAGGCTTCGCTGAGTAAAGCATTGAACTCCTCCTGGCCGAGTTCCGAGAAAGCAGGATAATTTTTAAGATTTTGAATTTGTAACCATTCGAAGAGATTAAATTGAACATCGCGTTCATCGACAAGGTAGCTCATGGATAATCCTATTCAATGAAGATGGGAGAAATTTTTGAGAATTTATCCGCCTATGATGGGCGAAAAATTACTCTCATCTTTATTGGATTAGTTGATAATAAAAAGCCCTCTCAAATTGATTGAGAGGGCTTGAGAGACTTAAATCAATACCCACATTACTTTACAGCTTTTTTGCTTTCGGGTTTCGACTCAGCTTTTTTGGTTTCTGCTTTCGTTTCAGCTTTTTTGCTTTCAGCTTTTTTGGTCTCTGTGGTTTTGGCTTGAAGGGTGTTGTCTTTACCTTCGGCCTTGGTATCAGAGGCCATAGTAGCGGAAGCAGCAGTGAGCATTCCAACCATTGCAAAAGCTGCGATTAACTTCTTCATATTTTTTTTCTCCTTTTATAAGGCACCTCGCAAAATCTTTCGAAGGAAATTTTCCTTCGGAAAGGAGGACCTTAAATAATGCAAACCCTCTTACATAAACTAAGAAAATGACTCAAGTATTATTTATGAGTGTTTTTATACCATAAAATTTGCCGGCAAACCCCTCGGAGTACCCGTACTTCGGGCTCTGTAAGCCTTGCTCTATTGAAGATATTTCTGAAAATTCGAGGCATGTGATGGGGGTTTTCATTTTTGACAAATCCGATCTCTAAAAAGGCCTCGGTTAAATGTTGATAAAGCCCTTCAAGTTGCTCGTGCGTAGGATAGATCTCTTTTTCAGGAGGGGGCGCTTTCCAGGTCGCTCTAAAAAGCTCATAGGCAATGAGTAAAACAGCTTGCCCTAAATTGAAAGATTCAAAACGGGGATTTGCCGGAATATAAATCAAATGCTGACAATGTTTAAACTCTTCATTTGAAAGCCCGCTGGCCTCATGACCAAACAAAATGGCTATTTTACCTTTCACCGGTGTTTTAGAGAGAAAAGGGACCAAATCTTTGAGTTCGAGTAAATTTTTTCGATACGCTCCTTTTCGGCGTGAGGTTCCTAATATCAATTTGTACGGTTTTAAGGCGTCCTCAATATTCTCAAAAACAGGTGCTTTTTCAACCAAAGGCCTAGCTCCTACCGCAAAGCGCACCACGTCTAAGTCATCCTTCTGAAAGGCGGGATTCACCAACACCATTTTCTTAAACCCAGTATTTTTAAGCGCACGGGCCGCGGCTCCCGCATTTCCGGCATATTGAGGTCGAACCAGCACAAAATCGATTTTTTGCGCAAGATTCGTGGTTTTCTTTTTGTTACTTGAGGAAATAGTCATGGCCTTGTATTCTGAATGTCTCTCAAAAACTCAAGAAATTTTTAAGAGGATAACGGTAATCTTATGATCATTGGTATTCCCAAAGAAATTAAACCTCAAGAAAATCGAGTAGCCTTAACCCCTGAAACGGTGGGGCTGCTTGTCCGTGAAGGGCACCGTGTTTTGCTTCAAAAAAATGCAGGCATTGGGAGTTCTTATTCCGACCAACAATATCGCGATCAAGGGGCTGTGATTTTGGGGGATGTTCGTAAAATTTGGCGTGAAGCGGAGTTTGTGGTGAAAGTGAAAGAGCCTCTTCCGAAAGAATATCCCTTTTTTCGGCCCGGACTTATTCTATTTACCTTTCTTCATCTCGCAAGCCAGCCGATACTCACCAAAGCGCTTCTCAAAAAACAGGTTACCGCGATTGGATATGAAACGGTGAGTTCTCCCGATGGCTCTTTGCCTCTTTTAAAACCCATGAGTATTATTGCCGGTAAGTTGGCGGTCTTACTGGGGGCGCAATTTTTGAGAACGGATTTCGGAAAAAAGGGAATACTTCTTTCAAAAGTTGAAGGGGCGAGGGCAGGCCGAGTGACTATTTTGGGGGGAGGAAATGTGGGACGTGCGGCTCTGGAGCTTGCGCTAGGTCTAGGTTCCGAAGTTATAATTTTTGATAAAAATGAACTGCGTTTAAAACAACTTCAGAATGAATTTTCTTCTTTTTCTTTTCAAGTCAGCTCAGATTTAAGTCCGAGCTTTTTAGGAGGCACTTTAACGCGCACGGATTTACTCGTGGGTGCAGTATTGCAAACGGCGGCACGCGCCCCTCGTTTAGTGAATCGCTCGATGGTCGGGGGCATGGAAAAAGGTTCTGTAATTGTGGATGTGTCGATTGATCAAGGTGCTTGTGTAGAAAGTATCAAACCTACTACCCATGCGCGTCCTATCTTCGAATATAAAGGAGTCCTGCACTACGGGGTGGCCAATATGCCTTCACTGGTTGCCCGTACGGCAACCGAGGCATTGGTCGCTCAAACTTTTCCGTATGTTCAAAAATTAGCAAATCAGGGTTTGCTTGTTTTAGAAGCCGAGGCAGGATTTAAAGCCGGTTTACAAATTCAGGCAGGAAAGATTGTTCATCCTATTTTACGGGAGATCTTTGGTTGACTCATCTCCCAAATCAGCCTCAGTCCTTCGAGAGTTAAGAATGCGTCTGTTTTTTTGATAGTTTTCGATTCGGGGACAATAAGACTTGTAAACCCTCCGGTTGCAATTACTTTTGGCTTTGATTTCATTTCTGCCATCATGCGTCGGACGATTTCATCGACCATCCCTACATAACCATAATAAATTCCTGCCTGCATACTTTCGATGGTGTTTTTGCCAATGGCTTTTTTGGGTTTTTTTATCTCGACATGGGGAAGCTTGGAAGCCTTCTCAAATAAAGCTTCATTTGAAATCGCAATGCCAGGCGCAATCATGCCTCCTAAATATTCACCGCGTGCATTGATATAATCAAAAGTAGTGGCAGTGCCAAAATCAACGATGATTAAGGGCCCTTTGTAGATTTTATAACCCGCAACGGCGTTGACTAAGCGATCTGCACCGATTTCTTTGGGATTATCGAGTTTGATTTTAATGGGAGTTTGGGTGCGATCGGTTACCCAAATAGGTTTTAGCTTTAAATAACGATGACACATTCTTTCAATCGCGAAATCGAGCGTAGGGACTACACTTGAAATAATTACGCCCTGGACCTGATCGAAAGATAAATGTGCAAACTGAAAAAGTTCTTTGAGTAGAATTCCAAATTCATCGGCCGTGCGTTCTTTTTTGGTTTCGAGGCGCCAATGTTCCAAGAGTTTTTTTTCTTTATAAACCCCGATCACCATATTGGTGTTTCCGATATCTAGGGTAAGAAGCATAAATCTCCTTCGATCAGGGTTTGAATTCCGGTTTTTGTTTTAAGAAGTAAGGCTCCTGTTTCAGTAACGCCTTGGTACTCTCCTTCGAGTGTTTGCTCTACCGCTTGAATGCGTAAACGAGAGCCCCGAGGAAGAGAATGTTTTTCCCATTCTTTTTTAAGCGAGCTAAAACCTTGTTTAGAGAATATTTTATAATGTTCAACAAAGGAGGCGAGTAGCTTGCCAGCAAGCTCGGAGCGATCCCATACTTTTTGCGTTTCGAGATAGAGTGAGCTTGCGTTAGGGCGTAATTCTTCCGAAAAATCGGAAAGTTTTGCATTCACATTTAATCCAAAGCCTACCACGACCCCTGCGTGACTCGTTTCTGTGAGAATCCCTCCGATCTTTTTATTTTTGATCCAAAGATCATTGGGCCACTTTAACCATAAACTTGAAACCCCTTCGTTTCGCAGCGCTTTGCAGAAAGAGAGTCCTGTCATTAAAGTTAAACTTGGATTTAAAGAGGAGGGGGTCAGTAGAATCGATAAATAAAGGTTTTGGTAAGCAGGAGATTCCCAAATACGGTTTTTTCGACCCCGACCTGCTGTTTGTTGTTCGGCAATGAGGACGCGTCCTTGACTTGCGCCTTCTTCGGCCTCTTTCAATAAAGAGGTATTGGTCGAATCGATAGTCTCTACAATAGAAATTTGAAGAGGAAAGGGACTTTGAAGGCAAAAACGCCCAAAGGTTTGATCGATTTTAGCGAGGGTAAGTTTTGAATGGCTCATGTGGGGGTTCTTTTCATCTTCCATAGCGGGAAGAT
>CAYWGE010000091.1:0-2631 GCA_964457215.1 uncultured Pseudomonadota bacterium | reverse complement strand
TTCCTTACAATACCATAAGTCCGTCTCTATGCTCTAAATGCGGACTTCTGGTACTACAGGGCTGGCTGAAAGTCCTCTCGGACTGTCATTTATAAGTAACAGCCCTGTTAGTACCCTCTAAATAACTTATGAAACGACTTATCGCTCTAATTCGAGAAAATGTAGGCTGGAAAATTGCGACAGTGACCTCGCTCACTCTTTTCTTTTCTGCATTGCTTTTGATCGGAACTTTTTCGATTATTCCTGTTCAAATTTTTTCAAAATTTAATCTTATTCAAATTCTTTTAGTATTGGTAATTTTGCTCACTTTAGTTGCGGTCTTGGTCATTAATATCGCCACTGTTACTTTTATTCAACGCCCTGTTGATCGTTTAGTTCATGTGATTACCCAAGCACAAAATGGAAATTTAAAAGTGCGGGTACCTTTGCAAAGTACGGACGAGTTAGGAAATTTGGCGGATCAATTTAATCACATGTTGCACCGTATTGGAGAGCTTGATGCCCGTAAAATGCGCACTGATCGTGAACTCATTCAGGCTCAAGAACAACTGAAGTTTAAAAAGATCATCGAAGAAAAAGCCTCTATTCAAGAAGAAACCAACCGCCGCTTAGAAAAAAGTGTTAAAGATCTCTCAGTCCTTTACCGAGTCAGCCAAATGATTTCTTCGGCGTTGGAGCCCGATGAACTCTCCCATGTTTTAATTGATGCGGTAGTGAAAACTTTAGGTTTTCAAGAGTTTGCTTTGCTTGTTTACAATGAAGATGTGAAAAAACTCGAAGTAAAAGTGGCCTACGGATTTCAAGATAATGAAAAAGTGAAAAGTATTAGTTTTAATTTAGGAGAAGGAATTAGCGGTCAAGTCGCTCAGAAAAAAGAATTAATTTATATTCAAGACACGTCCAAAGACCCTCTCTACCTTCATTATAAAGGTGAAAAAATGGAGGAAGGTTCTTTCTTAGCCCTTCCGATTATTAGTCATCAGCGTTTATTAGGTGTGATGAATTTTTCACGCCCTCAGGTCAATGGCTTTGCCTCAACCGATATCAATTTACTTTCTTCTTTAGCCAGTCAAGTGGCTGTGGCTCTTGAGAACACTCGGCTCTATGCGAAGATGAAAGAGCTATCAGTCACTGATGAGCTTACCCAAATCTATAATCGCCGCCATTTTCAAAGCATGCTTCAGATGGAATGGAAGCGTGCAAAGCGCTTTGGTAGGAATGTTTCTTTATTGATGATCGACGTCGATCACTTTAAAAAATATAACGATACTTACGGCCATGTACAAGGCGATGTGGCGTTGCAAGAAATTGCCTCGATTTTGGCGAGTAATGTCCGAGAAGTAGATACGGTAGCCAGATACGGAGGTGAGGAATTCTCGGTCATTCTCACCCACACCAACTTAGAGGAGGCGACATTAGTCTCTGAAAAGCTTCGGCATCTTGTTGAATGTTCTTCACTTAAGCAAGGCCATGTGACCATTTCGATAGGGATTTCAAATTACCCTGAGCTTGCCCATAGTATTGAGGATTTAATTAATCAGGCCGATACGGCACTTTATGAGGCAAAGGCAAATGGGAGAAATCGGGTCTGCCGTTATCAAGAATTTGATCAGGAAGAAAAATCTTCAGTTTTAAGATTAGTGTAAGGCCAGTGATCTGCAAATTCCTTTTTCACTTCTTCATACCTTTGCGGTGTTCCCAAATCTCGAAAATAAGCTTCGCAGATATAGGCTGATATCTTTTCATTTTTCTTTAATAAAGGAAGATAAGCTTGAGTAACGATACAGGATTTTTCATGGTCAGGTAATTCTTGTAATATTTTTTGACCCAAAATCTGAACTCCCGTAAACACGTAACCTTCAGGTAGAGCGCCTGGAGGAGCAACTTCAGCAATGTCGCACACGTCATTTAAAGGATTCAAATAAACAAGTCGTTTTACATCTTTTCTCTCGACAGGGTTGACGACTAAGGTAGCGATACTTTGTTTTGCTTGGTGGAAATCCCAAACTTTTTTGAGATCGAGATCGATTAAGGTATCTCCATTCATCACCCAGAAATCTTCTGTGCCAAAAAAACTTTCAACCGCTTTGATTCCGCCCCCGGTGCCTAAAATTTCAGGTTCAAAATGGTAATGAAGTTGAAGCCCATATTTTTTACCATTCCCTAAACCCTCTTTTATTTTTTCGCTTAAGTGATGCAGGTTAATGAGAATCTCTTTCGCACCAAATTTTTTAAGTAGAGTGAGATTGTATTCAATGAGTTTATGCCCAGCCACGTCGATTAAAGGCTTAGGCGTGGTTAAGGTTAAAGGTCGCAGCCTTTCACCCAAGCCGGCAGCCAAGAGCATGGCTTTGGGGGGAAAAGGTTTCATCAAGCCAATTCCTTTACATATTTACTAATAAGTTTTCTTAAATTTTCAAATTCCGGGAGTTTTGCAAAGGCGTCTTTGATATAACGAAGCGAGGCGGGCACACTCACTAAGAAGTTTGGGTTTCCTTTCACAGTATTGATAAATTGAAATCGCCCCGTGTCTTTTAATTTTCGTTGCAGAGTGTTGAGATAAAAAAGGCGCTTAAAATTGGTTTCGTCTTGAATTGGAATCTCCGCTTTTTGGCGGGCTTCGAGAAAGTA
>CAYWGE010000090.1:0-7075 GCA_964457215.1 uncultured Pseudomonadota bacterium | reverse complement strand
TTTAGAAGCAACAGTTCCTCTAGATGATTTTACAAAAAAAATGGTGATGAATTATTTGGCGAAGAAAACAGGTAAGGTTTTACAAGGAGCTGAAGGTTTGGCAGGTTTTAAGCGTCTCCCGGACCTTGTTTTAAATGACCCTGCAGTTTCCCGTTTGCATGCAATGATTTTTCACGATGAATCGGGAGTGGGGATCTTAGATTTCGTGTCCAGAAATGGAACCTTCGTCAACGGGAAAGAAGTGGAATCCCACACTTTAAAAAATGGGGATCTCATCGAAATAGGGGCTACCAAAATATCCTTTCAGCTTTAATATTATTTTTTAAAATGACCTAAGCGGCGAGAAATGTCGCCGTAGAAGAAAACCAGAAACGAGTTTTGAAACCATGAAAAGCATGACCGGTTATGGTGCTGCGGAGTTACGGATTGGGCACAAAAAGTTGGATGTGGAGGTTCGCACCGTTAACCACCGTTTTTGTGAAGTAAACTTTCGTCTACCTTCTCATTTGTTTCCTTTTGAAGCTGAATTATTAGACTTTACAAAAAAGTGTTTTCAGCGCGGGAGAATTGATATTCAGGTCAGAGAAAAAAGTGAGGGGAATAAGGCAAGAGTGAAAATTGACGAAGATCAGCTCGATACTTACATTAAACTTTTTCAAAAAATTTCAAAAAAACTTAAACTAAAAACTCCTCCTAAAGTAGAAGACCTTTTGACTTTACCCAAAGTACTGGTACTCGAAGATGAGGAAAAGCCTCTAAAAGATTTCCTTTCACAACTTAAAAAAACTTTCACTCAGGCTTTTAAAAAAGTAGATCAGATGCGAGTGAAAGAAGGTGAAGAAATCCGGAAAGCTTTTAAGAAACATTTAAATACTTTAGAAACCTATGCAAATAAAATTCAATCACAAATTCCAGAAATGATTGAAGAGTATAAAACACGATTAAAAGAAAGAATCGAGAAATTAACCTCGCAAAGCTTAGATGAGTGGCGTTTGGCTCAAGAGATTGCTTATTATGTCGATCGTACCGATGTCGCTGAAGAGCTTCAACGATTGACAAGTCATCTTAAACATTTTTCAGACGTTTTAAAAGAGAATGAGCCCGTAGGCAGAAAACTGGATTTTTTACTTCAAGAAATGAACCGAGAAATTAATACATTGGGCTCAAAAACTCAAAGCTCTCTTGTTTCTCAGTGGGTAGTCTGTTGTAAGCATGAGTTAGAGAAAATGAGAGAACAAGTTCAGAATGTTGAATAAGGGTTTAATCATTGTTGTTTCAGGTCCCTCTGGAAGCGGAAAAACCACTCTTTGCCGTATGGTAGAAGAGCGCCTTAAAATCCCCCATTCGATTTCTTACACTACCCGACATCCTCGTAAAAATGAAAAAGACGGAAAAGATTATCATTTCATCACTCCTGAAAAGTTTGAAGAGATGATCCAGGTCAAAGAATTTTTAGAATGGGCTGAAGTTCATGGACAGCGCTATGGAACTTCCCAGCGCGATGTAGAAAAGATTATTTCCAAAGGGGAGGACATTATTTTAGATTTAGATACTCAAGGCGCTTTGGCGATTCAAAAGATAGAGCCGCAATCTATTTTAATTTTTGTAGATGTCCCTAGTGATGAGGTGCTTCAAGAACGTTTAGGTAAAAGGGGTACTGAGCAAGAAGAAATTCTTTTAAAGAGATTGCAGTCTGCCAAAATGGAGAGAGATGTAAAAGCGCATTATGACTACCATTTACTCAATGAAAATCTTGAAAAAACATTTGAAGAGATTTTAAAAATTATAGAAAAAGAAAGAAAAAACTCTTAAGCCCATTACTTTTTCTATGCCTTCTATTAAAGATATCCAACAAGAAATTCAGACCTATCATCCCAAAGCAGATTTCCAGCTTTTAGATAAAGCGTATCATTTTTCTCATAAAGTTCATGAAGGACAAAAGCGCGCTTCGGGCGAAGCTTATTTTGTGCATCCTCTCGAAGTCGCTGAGATATTGAGCAAGATGCGCCTAGATATCCCGTCCATCGTTGCGGGCTTACTTCACGATACTGTGGAGGATACGGGTACTTCGCTAGAAGAAATAAAAACACTATTTGGGGAAGAAATTGCCTCTTTAGTAGATGGCGTTACTAAGCTTGGAAAAATTGAATTTGCGAGTGCTGAAGAAAAACAGGCCGAAAATTTTAGAAAAATGATCATGGCGATGGCCAAAGATATTCGAGTGATTTTGGTTAAATTGGCCGATCGCCTTAATAATATGCGCACGCTTTCTCATCTTTCTGAAGAACAACGCAATAAAATTGCAAAAGAAACTCTGGATATTTATGCCCCTTTAGCAAATCGTTTGGGAATCCAATGGATGAAAGTAGAGCTTGAAGATCTTTCTTTAAAATATCTACAGCCTACAGTTTATCGAGAGATTTCTCAGAAGATGAAAGAAGCAGGTCAAGAATCTGAGGATTATATTGAACGGGTTATAAAAACACTAAAGCCTAAACTCAAAGAATATCAGGTAAGCCCAGATCTTTATGGACGCTTAAAACATAATTTTAGTGTTTATCGGAAAATGAAGGCGCAAGATATTGCCTTTGAGCAGGTGAATGATTTAATTGCCTTTCGAGTGATCGTTGAAAACATCCCTCAATGTTACACAGTGCTTGGAATTCTTCATGAAATTTGGACTCCTGTTCCTGGACGTTTTAAAGATTACATTGCGATGCCCAAGAATAATAATTACCGTTCACTTCACACCACAGTAGTTTGTCTCGAGGGTAGAAGGGCTGAGTTTCAAATTCGCACCCGAGAAATGCATCAAGTCGCTGAGCAAGGTATTGCTGCACATTGGCAATATAAAGAAAATGGTTCTATTGATGAGCTCGATCAACGAAAGTTCCAATGGGTTAGGGATCTTCTAAACTGGCAAAAAGAATTAAAAGATCCTGCAGAGTTTTTAGATACTGTAAAATTAGATTTGTTCGCGAATGATGTTTATGTCTTTACACCTCGAGGTGAAGTTAAAGAGCTCCCGCATGGCTCTACTCCTTTAGATTTTGCCTATTCGATTCATTCAGATGTCGGTAATCATTGCGTCGGAGCAAAAGTCGATGAAAGAATTGTTCCTTTAAATTACCGTTTACGTAGTGGTGACACTGTCGAGGTCTTGACCAATCCACACCAAAAGCCTTCTAAAGATTGGTTAAAGTTTGCGGTAAGCTCCCGGGCAAAAAGTAAGATTCGGGCGGTTATTCGTCAAGAGCAACGCGAAAGAGCCATTGTTTTAGGAAAAGAGCTTTTAGAAAAAGAATTCGAGCATTTTTCTTTAAGTGCCGGCAAATACCTTAAAGGAGATATGTTAGAGAAACTTCTCAAGATTACAGGCTATCAAAACATAGACGCCCTTCATATGACAGTGGGATACGGCAAACTTTCCCCTCTCACGGTTTTAGGTAAAGTGGTTCCTCGAGAATTGCTACAAGAAAAATTAGACGCGGCACAAAAACCCGAAGGGCTGCTTTCAAAAATTTTCAAAAAAGTGAAAGAGCGTGGCAAGAGTGTCGTTAAAGTAGGTGGCTATGATGATATCTTAGTGACTCTCGGCCGCTGTTGTAATCCTCTCCCCGGAGACTCTATCGTTGGATTTATCACACGAGGGCGCGGAGTGACTATTCATCTGGTCGATTGTCCAAAAGTTCTGGCAACAGATTCTGAGCGTCGGGTTGAGGTAGCTTGGGATGATAATGAGTCGACGCTTCATCATGCAAAATTAAAAGTTGTGAGTAGCGATAGGCCAGGGCTTTTAGCCTCGATGAGTAAAACAATTTCGAACGAAGGGGTAAATATTTCACAGGCCTCGATTCGAACGACCAACGATCAAAAAGCAGTGAATCTTTTTGAGGTAGAAATTAAAAACACTCAACAACTACGCACGGTAGTAAAAGCTTTAGAAAAACTCAGCGGAATTATTAGCGTGGAGCGCGTAAGAGGGTAGTGCAAGTTCAAACCGTAACTGACCAACGATTTATCGATTGTAAACTATAATGCTTTTTGGATAAATCCGGAGCGAATGCAGCGTGTACAAGCCATGATATGCTTCACTTTACCGGCAACATAAGCCTTTACACGTTGAAGATTGGGAAAATTACGCGTATGCGTTTTATTATTGGCATGACTGACGCGATTTCCCGCTTGAGGTGTTTTGCTACAATGGTGGCAACGACGTGACATACAAAATCTCCTGAAATAACTTTTTATCCCTAGAAAAGCTCGGATCCTGCGTAAGCCCCTAATTTGGGGTTGGCTCCGAAAATGAAATATTTTTCTGGGCATGAAACTCTCTAAAGCATGAGTTTCATAAATAGGCTTAGCGGGCTAACACAGTTTTGTAAGGTCTGGCAAGTATGGAATTCTTAAATTCTTTGAAGAACTTAGCTGGTTTTTCACGTAAGGAGATTGGTCAGGAGGGTGAAAAACTAGCCCTTCAATGGCTTAAAAAACAGGGGTATAAGGTGCTTGAGCGAAACTGGAGAACCCGCAGTGGAGAAGTTGATTTGATTGCAGAAAAAGCAAAGAGTTTATTTTTTATAGAGGTAAAGTTTCGTCAAAATAAAAGTTACGGTTCTGCGTGGGAAACCATTCATGCTGCCAAACAAAAGCGTTTGGTTAAGGCAAGTTTGAATTTCTTGCAGAAAAAACAGCTTTTTTCTTCTGAGATAAAAATGGCCGCATTGATCATCGAGAGAAATCAGGAGAATAGTTTAAAGTTTGATTTTAGGGAGTTTCCACTGGACCTTTCCTCTCATTACTATTAATTCGGTGGACTCTGAAGTTATGCAGGCTACTATCTTAATTTTTATAAATTAATATTCATTGAGCAAGGAGTTCTTCCATGGCTGGATCTTTAGTCTTAGATCTATTTTTGCAAACAGCAAACCGTTACGAAAACCGTCCCTGCGTTCAGTTTAAAAAGAAGGGTAAGTGGAAGATTTTAAACTGGGGAGATTTTCGAGATCAAGTAGTCGCCTTGTCAGACAGTTTAAATAAGTTAGGAATTGCCTCTCAGGACAAAGTAGCAATTCTCTCGACTACACGTTATGAATGGACCCTTACCGATCTTGCTATTTTATCTTTAAATGCAGTGACTGTCCCCATTTATCACTCAACTCTTCCTTCAGAAATAGAATATATTTTGAATCATTGCGGGGCAAAAGTTGTTTTTCTAGAAGATAAAACTCAACTCAAAAAAATTGAATCTATCAAAGCAAGGCTTTCCAAACTAGAAAAAATCATTCTGTTTGATAAGGGGGGAGAGATTTCTTTCGAGAAGCTTTTAAGCGAAGGCAATAAAGATCTTTCTGTTTTTGAGAAAAAAATTAAATCTATTTCTCCTTCATCGCTTGCCACTATTGTCTATACCAGTGGCACCACCGGCAAACCTAAGGGGGTAGCCTTAAGCCATCGCAACTTAGTTTCGGAAGTCGAAGCGATGAAAGAAGTGTTTAATGCCTCACCCGATCAAGTAAGTTTGGTATTCCTTCCCCTTGCTCATATTTTTGCCCGAGCGATTCAATTCTTTCATTTAAGCTGTGGATTTACCCAGGCTTATGCAGAAAGCATCGACAAGCTCTTGGAAGATATTCGCGAAGTAAAGCCGCATTTTATGGCTTCTGTTCCGCGCATCTTTGAAAAAATTTATACTAAAGTCATGACAGAAGTTCACAACTCAAATCCCTTGAAAAAAATTATTTTTAATTGGGGCGTTTCTATTGGAAAATCGGTGAGTCAAGCAAAACAAAATCAGAAAACGCCTTCTTTCCTTACGACATTTCAGCATCAACTGGCGAAGAAAACTGTGTTTGCAAAACTACATGAACGTTTAGGCGGAAGACTCTCGTTCTTTATTTCAGGCGGGGCTCCTCTTTCTGCAGAAATCGCTAGTTTTTTTCACGCAGCGGATGTCTTAATTTTAGAAGGATATGGATTAACGGAGACAACTGCGGCAGTGAATTGTAATTTGCCTGAGCGTTACCGGTTTGGAACAGTTGGGCCTGTCGTAAAAAATGTGAATGTCAAAATTGCAGAGGACGGAGAGATTTTGGTAAAAGGCGATCACGTTTTCTCAGGGTATTATCAAGAGCCCGAAGCCACACGTGAATCTTTCACGGAAGACGGTTATTTTAAAACGGGAGATATTGGGGAATTTGACACGGATAAATTTTTGCGCATTACAGATCGCAAAAAAGATTTGATTGTGACCGCTGCAGGAAAAAACATCGCCCCTCAATATATCGAAAACTTGCTCAAGACAGATCCCTTAATTAGTCAAGTCATGGTGCATGGAGACCGTCGTAAGTTCTTGAGTGCACTTATTACATTAAACACCGAAGAACTGGTTAAATTAGCTAATCAGCAAAATATTTCAGTAAAAGACCCTTCGAATTTATTTAAAAATGACAAGGTTTATGATTTAATTCGCCGTCGGGTGGATGAGAAAAATAAGCAGCTTCCGAGTTTTGAGACAATTAAGAAGTTTGCCATTTTAGAAAAAGACTTTTCTATTGAAGGGGGGGAGCTCACTCCTACTTTAAAAGTGAAAAGAAAGGTCGTGACCGAACGCTACTCCGATTTGTTAGATTCTTTTTACAAAGAATCTTAAAAAAGCTTGGAAAAATGAGCCCTTAAAAAGTTGTTTTCTTTTTTTCGCTTTTATATATAACTAAGAAGCAGTTTTTCCTTAAATCTTTAAAGGAGGATTTAATAATGGTTGATCAAAGTTCAGGTTCTCAACCTGCAGCAGGAGGCTCTGGCTTAGCTCCTAACGTAGCGAGTTTACTCTGTTATGTTTGTACTTTTATTACTGGAATTATTTTTCTGGTTTTGGAGAAAAATAATCGACAAATAAAATTTCATGCTTGGCAGGCAATTTTGTTGGGTGCAGCGTCAATTGTCGTTCAATTTGGTTTAAGTATTCTGAGCTTGTTATTAGGATATTTATCCGGCGTTCTTTCGATGCTTATTGGTTTCGTAGGCTTTATTGTTTGGGCAGTATTCTTTGTTTGTTGGATTTTGTGTATGGTAA
>CAYWGE010000089.1:0-7098 GCA_964457215.1 uncultured Pseudomonadota bacterium | reverse complement strand
AGTGCCCGATTTAGTTTTGCCAAGCTCACTTCGCTCAACAAGTTTTCAAACTATTTTAATAGAAATCCCGGAATGGACTATTTGGCAGGGAGAAAACATTTTTTCCGGCTCACTTAAACTTAGTGCCGAACCCAACGAGGTGAAAAAAATAGATTCGGTCCAGTTAGAAATTCATGTCGATCCTAATTCTGCGATCTCTTCCGGAGAATTATCCGCCGAGCTCCTAAGCCCTTCTTATTTTGAGAAAAATGATTGGACCTTAAGTGCTGATTTGAAATTCTCGAAAATGAAAATGTCTGGCCAAGCCTCTCTAAAAGCGCACCCTATGACCCCAGACTTTTATTTGGTAGAAATAGAAGCAAATGGGCAGCAAAATAAAACTTCTTTAAAAATTAATGCAAAGGCAGAATTAAAAAAAGGCGAATGGAAGGGCTCATTTTCAGGTCTTGCGCTAGGCTTCTCTCCTTACGTTCAAAAAGTAAAAACTCAAGATTGCCATTTTAATCTCCACGAAATCGAAAAAAGTAAAGACCGTTTAGGTTTCTCTCTCGACTGTCCGGTCTTAGTGGATCTTACTCCTTTAAAACTTCCCAACTCCACATTCGAGCACTTAGTAAGTATTCCTTACAATCTCGACATGCGCATAAAAACAGATTTAGAAACATCATTTTTCCCCTCTGCCAATAAACCAGTTTCTGGATCTCTAAACATAATTCTAAACACCCTATCTCAGGAATTACTTACAGCCAAAGGATCAACCTCCACTCGTTTCGCGGGAATTCCTTCTCAATATCCCAAAAATTGGGATCTCGAAACAGAGCTCGACATTCAAATTAAACTTCCTCATTTTCATCGTTTAGTGAAAGCGCTTGAAAGAACAGCCTTCGCAATTTTTGCTCCATTGAATTCACTCAAAGGGAATATTGACCTTAATCTTTCTGGAAAAGCGGATTTAGCGAGAGAAGAAGGAAAAATTCCTTTAAGTTTTTCAAGTAATCTAAGCTCCTCCGAGCAAAGTTTTATGACTCAAGGAAAAGGAGAGTTTAACTATAAGTTCACCCAGAAAGCTTCTCAACAGCATCTTGATTTTGATATAGAGCTTCAAGACCTTAAACTTGTAGCCCCTCACATGGGACTCGATAGCATTCCCAATCTCTTTCCAGATTCTCGCTTTGTCGATTCAAAAAATCCCATCGTTTCCCGCCAATCGAATGATTTTACTTACAAGGTGCACATTCATAATTTGTCAGATCATCCGGTTAAATTAATTTCAAATCTCACTAAAACTCATATCCCCATTTTTATGGATTTAGTGATTAATGAAAAAAAGATGGAAGGCAATTTGCAAATAGGAAATACAGAACTCAATTTCTTTAGGCGAAATGCGCAGGTACAAAAATTTAACCTCACTCTTCAAAACCCAAGGGAAAAAAGTATTGTCGACGGACGTATTCGGGTAAATTACGCCGATTACAAAATTGATATTATTTTAGTGGGCACCCTCAAAAAGCCCACCATTGTTTTTCAAAGCGATCCTCCTCTTAATCAAGATCAAATCCTTTCGGTTTTGATTTATGGTCGCACGTTTGAAGATTTAAATGCCGATAATTCTTCTTCGGTTTCTGCTATTTCTACAGCCATTGCCGACCGAGTCATTGCCTTAGGTTCTTTATTTGTATTAGCTTCTTCGCCCATTGAAAGCGTTCAATACAATCCTAAAACAGGCGCTTTTTCAGCCAAAGTTAAAATTGCCCAAGGCACTTCTCTCGAACTGGGGACTCAACAAGGAAAGACTCAAGAACTAGGTTTACGAAAAAATCTAAAAGGGAATTGGCTCATTCGTACTTACATTCAAAATAATACTCAAACCGGGACTCAAAGTGGGGGCGCCTTTTTAGAATGGTATAAACGTTATTGATGATACGTATGAAGTCCGTAATTTGTACTACAAATTCGGACTTCAAGTACTACAGGAGCGGCTGTTAGCCCTGTCGGGTTCTTGGTTAAACTACTGTCCTATTAGTATTTAATTGACCCCAGAAAAGCTTTGTTTTAGAAAGTATTACCTCAATTCATTCGAGGGGATTCTAATTAATTCACTTAACTTATAAGGAGAATGCTATGAAACGCTTTCTTGCAGTTACAGCTTTATTAGCGATTATTGGAACTTTCACAACCGCTTGTGGTAAAAATGAAAAGAATTCTACAGTCACCACTACTACAACCACTACGACCACCACGGCCGATAAAATCGGTGTTCCAGAATGCGATGAGTATGTGGCTAAATATACCGCTTGTATTAATAGTAAAGTTCCCGAAGCAACTCGTGGCACTTTCCAACAAGCCTATACTCAAATGGTTCAACAATGGAAAGCCGCAGCCTCTACCGATGCAGGAAAATCTGCTTTAGCTACAGGTTGTAAAGCCGCACTCGATGGGGCAAAACAATCCATGCAAGCATTTGGTTGTTCTTGGTAGTCTTAAAACAGGTATTAAAATTAAAAACTCCGAGGAACGTACATTCTTCGGAGTTTTTTTATGCGTTTATTAAATTCTTAACCCACTGAAATTAAACAGATTTATAAAAATATCACGCAATCCTGAACCTTTCCTTTTCCCTTCTCGTCTTTTTTAACACAGAAACACCGACCCTTAAACTTTTGTACGAAAGAGGGAAATTATGAAAAAACAAATAAAATATGTTTTATCCTTAGTAGGCTTAATTCTTCTATTAGGAGCGGGGAGCCTTCATGCTCAAGATTCTAAACCTCATGATTTCACCAAATCTCCGTTGTTTCAGGAGCTTAATTTAAAAGATTCTCAAAAGGAAAAAATACAAAAGATTCACGAGAATTATCGAGAAAGCATGAAACAAAAGAAAGAAACTGTAAAAGAAGCAAAAAAGAATCTCGAACAAGCCATGGCGACCGATACCGATGATGCCACTCTTCGCAAATACTTTGATTCCTTTCAAAATGCTCGCAATGACATGATGAAATTGCACTTTGAGCAAGCTTTAGAAATTCGAAAAATTTTAACACCGGACCAACGTAAAAAATTCCAAGAAGCTAAGAAAAAGATGCGAGAGGACAAACCTTGGGGCCGACATGATTCTTCTCATTAATTTGGAAAGCTTAAATGGTTTCTTCTCAAACAATTGATCTTCAGATCTCCGAATTAAGCTCAGGCCAACTGCGGAATTTCCATGAGCTCTATCTCAATTACCGAAAAATGATTCGAGGTGTATTGTTTAAACTGGTGCCTATTTCAGAGATAGAAGACTTAGTTCAAGATGTTTTTATAAAAATTTGGAAAGGGCTGCCGCGTTTTCAAGGAAAAAGTAATTTAAAACTTTGGATCTATCAAATTACCTATCACAGCGCTGTAGACTTTTTGAGAAGAAGAAAAATTTCATTCAGCGATATTGATAAAATGAATCTACCCGCTCCCGAATCTACAACAGAGATAAATCAGGAAAGACAAGAATTAGTAAAAAACATGCTTCTCACTTTTGATCTTAATCATCGCTCAGTCATTGTCTTATTTTTCATGGAGGAACTTTCCTTAATAGAAATTGCTCAAGTCTTAGATATTCCCGTTGGCACAGTGAAATCACGGCTACATTATGCGAAGCAAAAGATGTTTGAAAAATTAAATCAAGAAGGAGTGAGTTTATGAAAACAGAAAATGATGAAGTAGAGTGCGAAAGAAAATTAGGCTCATTCTTGAGAGAAAATTATTCTATTTCAACACCCTCTCCTTCTCAAGAATATTCACAAATTTTACAAAAGATAGAAATAGAAGAAAAGAAAAATAAATGGGTCTACTTCTGGCTAAAGTTCGCAATTCCTGTATTTGCGGCCGCACTAATTATCTTAGCCTTAATCCCAAAAGACCATAACTTCTATTCTTCTCAAGATCAGAGTTGGGCAGAATTATTTTTATTAGAGGAGGATTCTCGCGAGAATAAAGAGATCTCTTCTCCAAGTGAAGATTGGATTTCGCTTGCAGATGCTTTGAGCAATGAAGAAGAAAACGAAATTTCAAATTAAATATTTCTGCTTTTGAAAACCTTACTTTTTTATCCTCGTTTCTACTTCTTAGTTCAATCGAAACAAAGCTAAACAAAAAAGGAGATAAAAAAATGAAATATAAAATTCCAGCCTTCGTATTCTTAGTGGGACTTTCCTTCGCAACATTGAATACGAAAGATTCGAACGCCGCCACATCCTTCTCTCTTCATGTAGGAGGACCCGCGGTGGTCTATAGAGATCCCTATCCTTCTTATCCTCAACGAACTCGCTATGAAGAAGTCACCGTTTATAAAGAGCGGTCGTATCCTCGGTATAGAGAAGTGGCTTATGAAAATCCCCGCTATTCACGATATGAAGAAGTAAGAGAATATGAACATGACCGCGAATGTCGACATCACCGCCACCATGGCCATCATTATGGATGGTGGAGATAAATAATCTTCCCATCTCCCCTTCAAACCACCTCTCTTGGATTCATTTCCAAGGGAGGTTTTTTTATTTAAATTTTTTGGGGCTTTTATTCACTACTCTAAAGCTGGATATTCTGAGGGGGGATTCTGAACAGGAGTAGAAGGAGGAGCTGGTGGTGGAACCGGAGTTCTGGCAACAATTCTTCGAATACCGGGTTCATAACTAATCAAAGGGAGACCTGCAGGGGTATAAGTACAGGTGGATCGCCGGGTAAGTCCACTAGGCCCAGAAAACTCAACTCCCGGATTATTACGCGCTGCAGTTCTCACCCAAGACAAACCCGTATAACAAGCCAATGCCGTCACCCCCGCAAAACCCGCATAGCTTATTTCTCCTGCATCGAGATCTGCTTCATCCAAAAATTCTGTTTCATTTGCTCTACCCGTAGTGAGTTCGATTAAATTTCGTTGGCCATGCCCCATATGAACCACATAATGCCTATTCGACGCTAGTGCATTGCCTCTAACCGTATTGAGAAGATTTTGAGTTTCTCCTTCATTGGCAACTTCTTCATAAAAAACATGATACTGATCGGCATAGGCATCAATTACTTGGCTCAACACACCATCCTCAAAACCTCGGTTATGATCATCAATAGCTGCAGTAATCAATAATACAGGTTTTTGTTTTTCCCTTTCGCGTTGCTGCGCATCCGGTGAATCATCAAATGCTGCGAACATCGAAGGTCGTAAATTTTCACGATTCAAGACTCCATTACGAATAATAGTCAAAGCGGAACTTAAGGAATAAAAACGATGGGGACGTTCAATTCCCAGGCGCTCTAAAGCTCGGACCAAGGCTTCTATGTCTCGATAAGCTTCCGGAGGCGATGGGACCCGACTTAAGAGGTCTTCCCAAATGGCCTGAGCTTCAGTTCTCCGGGTAAAGCGCAAAACATGAAAGTTACGTTGAGCTGCCCAATATAAATAGCGGTAGCGTAAAGATTATGGACCAGCCGCACGATAATGGTCGGTATTGGCAGGATCATGCATCAATTGAGTAATGATTCGAGCTTGTACTCCCACACGCGACGGAGCTGGAATTGGCGAAGGTGTCCAAGGAGGCGCTCCGATACCAATCGTTCCTGTACCTAAGCCCCCACCTCCCCATCCAAGGCCTTGACTTGCAACACAACGGTTAAAATATTCTTCTCCTTGGAGACGATCACAGCGATGAGTTCCTAAATTTGGTGTTAGAGTTCGCGATCGGAAAGCAGTTTCTTGGTTTTGAGCAAATAATCTTAAAGCTGGAGAAACAGTGAGATGAGAAATTCGTTCAAGAGTTTGAAGACGACGTAAAGGAGTATTCCCCAAATAAGCCGAGGATTCAAATCTCCCCGCTACTAGATCTTCGATGCTGGAACCTGCATTCGAGTTAGAAGCACAGAGCGCCTGCTCGGTCGTCGAATAAAGCGCTAAAGTCATATCGGTATAAGTTACAAAACGGTCAGTTTGCTCTAGGGTGCCTATTTGACCCCGATCAATTACACAATATGTCGTCATAATTTCTCCTTTTGGGCTTTATCGTAGCCTTTATAAGAAGTTGCTCATTTTTTCAAAAAATATACCTTCTTAATTCACACTTTCTCCAGGACGCGGTGAATCCGGCTTTTTATCAATGTGAGTCAAACCTAATGCCCTACTAAGCATTCCAAAATCAATCTCACCTTTTGGATCTGCACACGGTTCTCCCGCCCAACCGGCACGAGGTCGAGGGCAATGGTCAAGATATTCTCGCATCGCATGATGGCGAGCTAAAGCGGTGGTTCTGCTTTCTTTTTCATTACCTTTGATCCAATCATCAGGACCCAATAAGCGATATTCTAATTTTCGGATGGGTTCTTCTAACAAAGCCGTTGCACGATAAGTGAAATAGAGACGCTGAGCATCGGGATCATAGAGAATAGTATCGAGGCGCGCAGGCACAGGAAGCATCTCTCCATTTTGATACCGCAACAAAATAAAAGGTTTAAATTCTGGGAAAAGGGGAAGAGAAATGGGTTCAGAACCAAAACCTGAAACTTCGGCTGATTTTAGATCTTCAAAGGTACCGAAACAAGGCACCGAGAAAGTCTTCGAAAACTGCATACACCCTTTTTTCAAACTTACTTCCTGGGTTTGAGATCCCATTTTAATCACAACTTTATCGGAGTTACTTTTAGTATGACGAATATAAAATTCTGCTTGGGGCTTGAACGCAATCCCCTTATTCAGACTGTTCTTCTCGGCAGAACATCCTAAAAGACTTTGATCGAGTTCTTCTTGCCATCGAGCGGCCTCGGCAGAAGAAACAGGCTTCCAACTCCCATCAGTTTTACGCTCAAACATTAAATGCAGAACTGCCGAGACAAAAGGTTTTTCATCTTGTTTACGCCGAGCACTCACTAAGTAAGCTTGATAAGGGAAAAAACTCTTTTGTTCGATGGCTTTCACTGCTTCTAAAGCATCATCCGAACTAGACTTAGTCTGGCTTGCGTGAGTGGAAGTATTATTAAAGACAAGAATTAAAAACAAAAGAATAAGGGAAAGTAGTTTTCTTATCATTTAATTTCTCCTAAGGATTTTAAAACTTTATCTTAAGACAACCAACAGGC
>CAYWGE010000088.1:6412-7106 GCA_964457215.1 uncultured Pseudomonadota bacterium | reverse complement strand
TCACGCAAGGCTCGCGCATAACGCGTGACTGAATCCATCATTAATAAAACTTTTTTACCTTGATCGCGAAAATATTCTGCAATGGCGGTTGCCACATAAGCAGCTTTTGCACGAACCAGAGAAGGTTGGTCTGAAGTAGCAACAATGACCACGGATCGGCTCAAACCTTCTTCACCTAAATCATTTTCTAAAAAGTCTCGAACTTCGCGACCACGCTCTCCCACTAAACAAATGACGTTTACTTCTGCGGCGGTATTTCGGGCAATCATTCCTATGGTTGTACTTTTACCTACTCCCGCAGCTGCAAATAATCCAACTCTCTGCCCTTCTCCACAGGTTAAAATCGCATCAACCACTTTTACGCCGATGGAAAGAGGTTCTAGAATTCTTTTTCGTTGTAATGGATCTGGAGGTGCTGCCATTACAGGATATTCATCGTTTAAGAGAAGAGGACCTTTTTGTTCACCATCGATTGCCTCTCCTAAGCCATCTAATACTCGCCCCAAAAGATTTTCTCCTACCTTTACCATCAAACAACTTCCCGTAGGTAAGACTTCATTTCCAGGGCCAATTCCTTCAAGCTCCCCCAGCGGCATTAACAAAACATCTTTATCTTTAAACCCAACCACCTCCGCTTTAATAAGAGTCTTTCGATAAGAAGACTGAATATAACAAAGCTCTCCCACGCGCACAT
>CAYWGE010000088.1:0-6402 GCA_964457215.1 uncultured Pseudomonadota bacterium | reverse complement strand
ACTGCTTTTACAATCAAACCCGTGAGTTCCGTCACTCTCCCCTTGATACGATACGTAGAGACGCCTTCGATCAGCCGCAAATAAGGCGAAAGATCAATCATCGGCAGATCTTTTTCGCTCATTGAATATTCAGAGAATTGTTCAGCAGGCATAATTATAACCCTATAATTTTTCGAATAGCGTCGAGCTGAGTCTCCAGCTGTGCATCCAAAACTCCTAATTCAGATTCTACTTTGCATCCTCCGGGCTTAATATTCTCATCTTCTTTAAAATGAATACTTTGTCCTGATTCTAAGCGAGCTACTAATTCTTTTTCTTGGCTCTTAATTTTTTCCATGTCTTGGGGATGAATATAAACGATAATTTTGTTGCCAATGGCTGAGCTAATTGCCTGCCGTACAATTCCTAAAAGCACTTCATCTTTTTGGATTTTTTGTGCGATAATTTTTTCTGCAATTTGAAAGGCCATTTGAACTACTTGAGGCTCAAGATCAGTAAACATCTTTTCTTTAAGAGCATGAATTTCTGTAAGGTATCGGATAGCTTCTTTCATTCCCTCTTCTTTTCCCTCTTCGAATCCCTGTTTTTTTGACCTCTCCATCTCTTCTTGAACCTGCCCTAAAAGCTCTCTCGCCTCCCCTTTAATTTGAGCAGCATGAGCCTTGGCTTCTTCTAAAATATTTTTAGCTTCTCCTTGAGCTTCTATAACGTCTTTAGTCACTACCCCAGAGCTTCGAGGACGCTCATAAACCTCAGCACGTTCACTGACATCCACCCGTGTTTTAAGATCTACTTTGCTTTTATATTCTCGATTTTTAACAATAACGGCCATGAAAAATCCTTTAATTTAGATTCGAAGACCAACAACCATTTTAGCTAAAATAACTAAAGATGACAATAACTTATGCCGGGCCATCGCCTTTAAAATACCCTAAAACCTGCTTTTGGAACCATTCTACCAATTTACCCTTTCGGCTACTAATAGATTCATCAATATAGCGTTTTAACAAATACCCTTCTCGTGGAGGGAGTTTGAACTGAAGAGCTCGAATCCACTTTAACTCTTCCCTTAGGATTGAACGGGCAAAAAAAGCCATTCCAACCTCTAAAAATAAGTTTTCCGGCTCCATATTTTCGATGGGTAAATCCAATAATAAAACTTGGGCTTGCCGTAATTCTTGCTGGCTCGGTTTAGCGCTGGTTTTTGCCTGGTTTTGCAGGGCCTTGGCGTCGCTTAAAGGTAAGCGCGTAAGTAGAGCTTTAAAAGCTCCCTTATGTACTCCACGAAAGGCGATGCTCAGTTGAGCAAGACCAATTTTCTTGAAGAAAGCCAAAATTTCTTCCGTTTTTAGAAAATAAAGATCCGACACAGCAAGTTCTTCTGTTTTTTGAGGAAGCACGGGGGTCACAAACAAAGACTCAAATTGAGAACGAATCACCGATTCAAGTTCTCGAGAGACGTTCTGAAATTGCCCGAGTTTTGGGAGTTTATTACGAAGCCCGCCGGGCAAATGTTCAATTAGATAACGAACTTTATCGGATGGAAGATTTTTCAGAATAATTCCTACCGTGCGTGGCGTTTCGTCTTTCAGAGCCTCTAAGAACCACCCCGGGTGCACCTCCCCCATGGGTTGAATTTTGCGGCTTTGAATGAGCTTTTTGAGCTCCTGTGCAATTTTCTTTTTTCGCTCTTTCTTCGGATAGGCCAGTATTTCTTGTGCAGCCTCCACCAAAGGAGTTTCATATTTTTTAGGAACAAAACGAAAAAGCTCAAAAGCATTTCCTTCTTCGGCTAGAGCGGAAAGATAAACTAGAACCCGAAATGGTTCTTCTAAATTTTGAAGAGATTTAAACATGGCCTCCAACTCTCATTTCCAACCATTTAATCGACCGTCCACCGAGCACCCGGCCTTTGTCATAAGTTAGCATTATAATCTTACTTTGCCGAAATCGGAATAAAAAACCCCTCATGGAAATCCAGAGGGGTTTTAAATAGACTATCTTGTATAGACCTTAACCAATCTGTGTATTGACAGATGTTTGAATGAGCTTTTGAACCTGCTCCACTCCCTTATTAAGGCATTCAAAAGTAATCATAGATTGAGAAGCGAATATTTGAAAATTAAGCCCCTCAGTATAGGTTAAAGGCTTTCCACTATTTATTTTCTCTCTAAAATTTTCAAGCTGCACTTGATCTTTATTAATATCCCCGATGATGTCGTAGAGATGACTAATTTTCGGAGTTTTATCTACTTCTACATTTTGAACCGTTTGAAGATTAATATTATTTGCATCGACAGGAGTTACAGTCGCAATTTTTTCATTTCCAAAACTTTTATCTACATACTCCAAAAGACGTTGCGACATATCCTCACCGGTCGAGGTATGGGTATTTAAAATCTGCTGAAAGCTTCCATTACCCGTTGTAGGGTTATTATTTGCAGGGACCGCTTTTTCGAGCACTGCTTGATTTAATTTTGTTAAAATTGGATCCATAATCACTCCTTAAACTCGAGAAGAGTTTTTCATTTGCAATAAACTAATTTTTTTAAACAATAATTCTAAAGCACGGGCATGAAGCCTTGAAGTCCAAGATTTTGAAAGCCCTAATTTTTCTCCCGCTTCCTCCAAAGTTTTATTTTGAAAGTAATACATTTTAATCAACTTACGTTCCTTCTCGGGTAACTCTTCAATCCCCTGACGCATAAATTCTTTAATTTTTTGAAACTCTGCTTTTCGTTCAACATCTCCCGATTTTTCATCTTTTATTTCTAAAGGTTCTTCAGAGGCATCAATCGAAATAATATAAATAGAAGCAAGTGAATTGACTGTATCGTATATTTCTCCCACTTCTTCTTCTGAATTCTTAGTCGCCCCTCCCTTTTCAGACTTCGCTTGTAAATATTCATTGGATGCTTGTTCAAATTTAATCTTTGCGTAAAGAGAGCGGGGGATCCATCCGGTTTTACGAAGACCGTCATAGATCGCACCTTTTATACGATAGTAAGCAAAGGTTTTAAAATCGACATTAAACTTTGCATCATATCGCTTTGCGGCTTCTAATAATCCTAATCGAGCATTACAAATAATGTCTTCGATATCGACTTCATTCGATAAAGTCTGAACCACTTTGTTGGCTATAGATGTAGCGTAGGGAAGATACTGTTGGATGAGTTGATCACGAACCGTGTTGTCTTCTTTATTAAGAACTACTTTTGAAGTATTTTTGGGCATAGATAAAATTTTTGCCTTTTTTTCTGCAAAAGTAGTAGCGGCGTAACCCATTGACTCCCCCTTTGTTTGTGTTTATTCCAAAATGACTCTAAGACTCAAACAAAAACTCCAAGAGAGTTAACTGCATCTCTTATGCCAAAGCCCTCTGTTTTAGAACCTTTTTTTCAAAGAACAACCACCTGATATCTATAAGCTTTTTTCAAACCAAATTACTCTTTACTTTTTTAACACCTCAAAGCTTGGGGGCTTTACCCCCCTCTTCGCAAAAACTGGGGCAATGAGTCGCCTCTTATCTTTGTCTTCGAGGATTTTTGGGAACAGGTAAATTGGGAGCATCACTTAGTTGAGCAGTAATGGAATCAATCATTTCTTGGCGATGTTCTTCTCCAATTTTATAAAGAGGGTGTTGAGGATGATTAATAATACTGGCAACCACTCCATAAAAAGCATCGTAACGCTGGGTTGAAGAAAGAACTGCAGGTTGAGCTATTTTGCCTAAACTTGCATAAACAGTTTCAAGCGCCGCATTGGCCTGCCCTTGAACTTGTTCAAAACTATTCTCAGGTTTTGAAGGAGTTGAAGACGTGGGAGTAGTGTTAGAATAAACATTTCCTGCATTAGTTCCACGAATTAAGCTGGTATCATTACCCATGTTCAATCCTTCTAAAAACTACATTAAGCACGTGTGTTTATTCCACCTTGAGAAATATTTTGAATGGCTGAAGATCGTGCCCCTTCACTATTTCCCAAAGTTTGCATAATTTCCTTTTCATAACCTCGACTGCTAGGAGCCCATTGAATTTGAGGATCACTATTCATGGCACCGCCAGCACCATCCCATCCTGGTGTGTAAACTTGTGGATTAGAACCCATTTGGGCTGCTTGAGCATCCATGGCAGACTCTTGGGCGCGTTTTTGATACATACGTCCCAAAAGACCATCCGATACCCGTGACATTCCATACATCCCTGCCCCTAACGGAACTCCTAAAGGACCTAAAAAGGGAGCAACCGCTCCGCCAATACGTCCCAAAAAGCCTAGGCCTTTTAATAAGGCAGTTTTAAAACGGGCTCCGAAGGTGGGTTTATCCAGAGCATTTCCCCCTACAACTTGACGATATTCATACTTTAAAACATCGGGTTGAAGCGGGTTGAAATTTGAATCAATGGAAGACGCCATAATAACCTCTTTCTATAGATGATTATCGGCGGATAACACCTTGTGAGTTTCGTATTTTGTGAACTTTTTAATTAAAAAAGGTCTATTTATTTCAATTTTTTGGGACATTTTGATGGCTTCCAGAAAGTTGTGCCATTTCCGCTGTATTCGGTCCGGAGAGGAGCTTTGCATCTTGGGGAGAAATCACAGAGACCCCTTCTCCTGTTTGAACAAGTTTTAACTTTTTCCTCAATTGCAATACTTTTAAAACACTGAAAACTAGTCCGGCAGATACGGTTACCAATAAGCCTAAGACAATCAGTGCATAAAGTTTAAAAGTCCCTTGCGAAGAGGCGCCCATTTGCAATCCAGCAAAAGAAGTCGTAGGACTTGGGCGAGCACCTTTTTGAGCATCTAAAGAACTCTCTACATAAGTAATCACTACAGAAACATCTCGAGGATCTAAATTTTCAACGGAGTTGGAAATAAATCTTTGAATTTTAGACTCAGTCAATTCCATGCCTTCCGCATTTTTTCTAATTCTTAATACTGCAGAAGCCGTAGGACGTTTTGCACCTTGAGTCTCCGTTGCAAACTCACTAATTTCTGGCATATTTAAGACCACATCACTTTCAATGACACCTGCAATGCGACTTAAGGAATTTATAATCTCACCTTTTAACGCCAATATGCGTCTACACTTTTCTTCTTGAGGAGTGGGAATAAGACCCTTTTCTTTACAAATACCCGAGAATCCTAACTCTCTTTTGTGAGGCAAATTGTTTTCTACCAATACTTTGCGGGCAGCAGCAGCATCTCGAGTAGAAACCTCCACACTCCAACTTATTTGTTGTGATTTTTCTTCTCTTATTTTCTTAGCTTCGATGTGATTATCTTGCAGAACCACTAAAATTTCATTTGCTTCGTTTTCGGTCAAATCATGATAAATAGGCATATTGCTGCAAGCACTCCATGCCAGTAGAATAAAAATTACGCCTAAATATCGTTTTAAAAATATCAAAAATTTCATGATTTATTTTTCTTTTGAGGTTTCGGGAGTTTGAAAACCTTTGCGTATAAGTTCTAGTACAGAGCGAGCAAAATCTCCAGACTTGCCATGTGGATCCATTCGAGAAGCCTCTTCTAGCATTTGAGTCGCTTCTTTTTTTTGCCCATTAAAAAATAAAGACTCACCTAAATAAGCTCGTGCAAAAGCACTTTCAGGAATTATTTCTAATGCTTTTTTATAGGTTTTAATAGCCTCTGGAAGCTTCGCTTCTACAAACGAGACATTTCCTAACGCAACCCAGGGAACCTCACTATTAGGGGCTAGAATAGCCACCCCTTCAAAAACTTCCCGGGCTTCTTTATAACGTTTCATCGCAAGATAAAGATAACCGGCTTCCAGCATTATTCTAAGATCTTCAGTAGGGACCTGAATCATAAGCTCCTCACATTAATACAAAAGTTCGAATACGGATGGTTGATAACCTCAACTATAACGACTATTTATGGTTTATCTATTAAAATACCTGATACTTAAAAAAAAGGGTAGCAAGATTTTTGCTACCCCTTTTGGTTTTTAGACCGATAATTTCAGGTTCACTTAACTATTTAATATTTTGAATCATTGCACGATGGGTATCTGCTTTTTTACTTTCCATCGTCGAAACAAGTTGAAACATGTTTGCCTGCATCTGCATTTTTTGTTGAACAGTAAACAAGGCTAAAGTTTGGTTAAACATTCCATCAATTTGCCCTTGGTAATCGGACACGCCACCTCCACCGATACCAAAAGCCCCGCCACCGCCACCCCCTGTGGCTCCAGCGCCAGGATAGCCAGGAGGAGGAGTAGGACTGCCAAACCCAACCCCCATCGTACTTGAAGAAATAGCTGCATTAATGGTTTGACCTGCTAAACCGCCTCTTTGAGAGGCTACAGCTGCCCCAGTAGGAGCTACTAAATCATTCCAAATCATTCCAAAAGTACCCGAGCCATTGGAAGCCCCT
>CAYWGE010000087.1:0-7125 GCA_964457215.1 uncultured Pseudomonadota bacterium | reverse complement strand
AGTGCTTGCTGACAGTTAAAAGGGACTAAACAATTAAATCTTATTTGTTAGCACTATTAACCGATCCAACAGCCCAGCAACAAAAACCAAGGGTTCTAATTAAAAATCTAATTTATATAAAACCCATTTTGAAGGAACCATACTGATGATTTGCTTGATTCATGCCAATTTAATTATATTAGAGTTATGAATGATTTAAAAATAATGATTTAAAAGAGATAAAAGGAATCCCAGCTTTTAAACAAAAGCTCTACGCCCAAGGTTTGCTCGAGATGAGCGGCGCACTCGCTTTATTAGCAAACCCGAACACCGACCCTAACCCTTCGACTGTCGAACCTGAGGCTTATCCCGACAACTCGGAGGCCGAAACTACTCCAGAGCCTTCTCCTCCCATTCCCATCAAAAACTTTCTCTCTCTCAAATATTTTCTTTTCTTCGCCACCGTTATCTTTCTGATTATTATTGCCATCACTTTTAAAGTTCCCTTAAGCCGGGCAAAAGCAGAAAAACGACAAGTACTCTCTCTCGGTTATAAAATAGGCGTACTGAGCCTGCTTCCTGGAAGTTTAGTTGTTTTTTTCATCCTCGTTTTTATATTCGAGCCGCAAAATGGTTATGATGTTGCAGGCATGTTTTTGTCCCTCTTCCTTGGCATGCCGGTGCTATTTTTCTTTCTGAAAAATTTTAAAGACCGCTTAGAAAAAAATATCGAAGCTTACCAACTCACCTGCCCAAAATGCGGTGAAAAGATGAATTTAGTCAGCGAATTTGCAGACGACCAATATTTAAGTCCTGAGGAAATTGCCGAAGAACAAGCCTCTGGCATGGATTACGAATTCTGGCTTTGCAAACATTGCTTAAATACTCAACGTTTCAATGTAAAACTTTTTGCGGGTAATGACTGCCCCAAGTGTCAGCGCCGCTCCTTAAAAGTGGTCCGAAGCGTTTTAAGAGAAGCGACGACAATGAGCAGTGGGCTTGCCTTAATCACATCGAACTGCTTCAATCCAAAGTGCAAATATCATACAAAACGGAACGAAACCATCCCGCAAATTAGCTCTTCAAGCAGCTCTGGAGGTTTTTCAAGTGGAAGCTCCGGGGGCTCTTTCGGCGGTGGTTCCTCAGGCGGCGGTGGTTCGTCGGGAAGTTGGTAGTGATCTTTCTTCTTGACCCTCACAGCTCTTTCAGCACAAAAGACCCATACTATGCATAAACCACGCTTACGATTTGCCCCTTCTCCAACAGGCCACCTCCATATTGGGGGCGCTCGAACTGCACTTTACAATTGGTTAATAGCCCAAAAAACGGGGGGGACTTTTGTTTTGCGCATTGAAGATACCGATCAAGAACGCTCCACCGAAGAATATGTTCAATCGATTTTGCAAGCGATGGAATGGCTGGGATTAAATTGGGATGAAGGTCCTTTTTACCAAATGCAGCGAATGGAAATTTACAAAGAGCACATGGAAAAGTTGCTCTCCTCCCAAAAAGCCTATCGCTGCTATTGCACCGCAGAAGAACTCGAAGCAGGCCGACAGTTAGCCATGAAAGAAGGCCGAAAGCCGAAGTATAATGGAAAATGCCGTAAACTCGATCCAAGCTCCTGGGCTTCCGAATCCCGCCCTTACTGCATTCGTTTCAAAGCACCTCAAGAAGGCAGCACAATTGTTGACGATTTGATTCGAGGGAAAATTGAATTTCAAAATCAAGAATTGGATGATTTAATTATTTGGCGTTCGGACGGAACTCCTACTTATAATTTTACAGTCGTAGTGGATGATGTCACGATGAACATCACCCAAGTCATTCGAGGAGACGATCATCTCAACAACACTCCACGGCAGATCTTACTCTATCAAGCGTTAAACTACCCTACTCCTGTTTTTGCGCATGTTCCCATGATTCTTGGAGCTGATAAAACGCGACTTTCAAAACGCCATGGCGCAACTTCGGTGATTGCCTACCGCGACATGGGTTATCTGCCCGAAGCCTTACTGAATTATCTAGTGCGTTTAGGCTGGGCATCAGGCGATAAAGAAATTATCGGCCGCGATGAACTGATTCAACTGTTTAACATTGAAGCCGTTGGAAAATCTCCGAGCGTTTTCAATCCAGAAAAACTTCTTTGGTTAAACGGGATTTATATCCGCGAATCAAAACCTGAGGCCTTGACAGAGCCTTTAATCCATCAATTCAAACTCCGCGGGATTGAAGTTAGTCCCTCGAATCTCTTGCGCGATGCGATTGTCGCTGCCCAAGAAAAATCAAAAACCTTGCAGGAGATGGCCGATCTACTCCAATTTCTTTTCAAAGAAACCTCTCCCGACGAAAAAGCGACAAAAATGCTTCAAGAAGAAAATTCTAAAAAAGGTTTAAAACGCATTTACGAAGAATTGAGCCAATTAGAAAACTTTGAGCGCTCCCCAATTCAATCTATTTACGAAAAATTAGTAAACGAACTAGGTCTTAAACTCAAAGAACTGGCCCAACCCACGCGAGCCGCCCTCACCGGTACCACCATTAGTATTGGAATCTACGAAGCCCTTTTATTATTAGGAAAGGATAAAAGTTTAAAACGTTTAGAAAAGGCCCTAACTCTTTAAGAATACTCTTTGCACTATCCAGTAAATCGCCATTGCACTAATTAAAACTAGAAGAATAGTTTTAGTTTTAAGATAAGCATTTTCGGCTTTTCGGCGGAAAAGTTGAAGCAAAGGAAAAAGAGAAGCCACCACCAGTATCTGCCCCAACTCTACCCCCACATTAAAAAAAGCCAGCGGTAAAATAATTTGAGAGTGCTGTATATTCATTTCACGAAGTAGAGTTGAAAACCCTAGGCCATGGATCAAACCAAAAAAGAAAACTAATAAGGCATTACTCCACACGCTTTGATTTTCACCCCACCTAAGATCTCGAATCGCCAGAAATAAGATACTAGCAGCAATTAACGGTTCGACAACGGCAGAGGAAAGGGACACAATTCCTAAAACAGCTAAGGCCAGAGAAATAGAATGCGCCACAGTGAAAGCAGTAATAACAGCGAGGAGATTTTTGAAGCGCCGAATCCCTAAGAGCAAGGTAAAAATGAAGAGCAGATGGTCCCATCCCAAAAGAATGTGATCTAAACCTAGCTTTAAAAAATCAAAAATAATTTGAGTGAAGCTGGGAGCTAAAAAAGTTGCCTCAGAATCTTGATTAGAAAATATTTTACTAAGCTCAGAATCACCTGTGTGAAGTTTAAGAAGATGTCGATGAGTTAAATCTCCAAAGAACAACCCATAACTTACTTCGAGCTTCGAAGAGAAGGTTGGGCAATGATAATTTAAAATCAATCGAACGAGTTCTCTTTCGCTGACGGTTTCTATTTTAAAATGCCGAAGCGAACATTCTTTTTCTCCGCGTCTCACATTCAAATGAGTTTCTAAATATTGGTGAACCGAATCAGAGTCAGCGCCCTTAAAGAGTTGCTCATAATCATTTTGATGGACCTGAAGAGTCCATTCTAGCCCTTCTCCTCTAAGAAAAAGATCCGAGTCTGAGAATTTAACAAGGTGAGCTTGCCCTACAAAAGGAAATAAAAAGCCAAACACGACTACTAAAATAGAAATGTGAGGATACCTTTTCATTTTTTAGAGGCAGAAACTTTATAATCCAGATGAATCCAGATTAAACGAGAGAATCGAATCATAAAAGGCTGGATTAAAATTAAAATCAATAAGGGAACTCCAATAAACACCCACGCTGAATAATTTTTTAAAACAAGAATTAAAAAGACCGGCATTACAATAAACCCACTTAAAATATAATTCAGAAACCAGGACATTACAAAATAGCCTGAACCTTTCTGAAAAATATAACCACAATTTTGGCAGGCCAAATTCATCTCCAATAAGCTTTTAAAAATGATCCCTTTTCTACAAGAGGGGCATTGGTTGTGCATAAGTTTTAAGGAAAAATGAACACAAAATTATTCAGTCGATAACTATTGAATTCTTCGATGTTTTTTTAGTTCTCTCTTTAGATGAAATGCACATTTTTTTTCACATGGGGAAATACCCCACACGAAAATCAGAGATCCCCTTATTGTTTGGGGAGCGCTTATTCTCTACATTGGGTTCATCAAGACGGAAATAATTTACCACTTAAGATTTTGATTTAAAACCCGAGGAGGTAATTTATGCCAGGACGAAAACATTTGCAAGGAGCAGGAAGTAAAGAACAACGCCAATACGAACATATTCTGGACTCTGCACGAAAAGAAGGGCGCTACGGTAAGAGAGCAAAAGAAGTCGCTGCCCGCACTGTGATGAAGCAACATGGACAAAAACATCACCGTAAAGGTGAGTAAAAATTCTTCAGGAGGAAATATGGAAGAAAAAAAAGAAAAAGAAAATTTTCCAGATAAAAAGATGAAGGAAGATTATTTGATCCACCACCCAGAAAGAAGTCTATTTGATGAGATAGAAGACGACGAGGAGGCCGAACTCTCTCAAGCTTCTAAAGATGAAATTCAAGCGATTACTCAAGTATTTTAAGAGGTTTTTTCAATCATAATTCTTAAAAAAAGGAGCTTTTATGAATTGGGACAGAATTGAAGGAAATTGGAAACAAATGAAAGGTCGAGTAAAACAAGCCTGGGGAAAAATCACTGACGATGAACTCGATAAAATTGAAGGCAAACGCGATCGCCTTGAAGGAATTATTCAAGAAAAGTATGGCATCGCGAAAGATGAGGCTCAGAAACAATTAGATGAATTTACTAACAAATTAGATTCTTAAATCTTACCCTACCCCTCCATCTGCCTATGCGTCGGACCTCAAAAATCCGGCGCATTTTTTTTGAAGATAAGGAAATGAATGTGGCGTTTTTACCTCATTATCTTTTTAGCAAGTCTTATCCCAACTTTAAGTTGGGCGATAACTCCTGACGTCCAAGAAATTTGTCCTGACCGTGTAGTTCTTATTGGAAAAGAAAAGATAAAGTTTAATGCTTTAGAAAAAGTATTCTTATGTGGAGACCCCAGCACAGAAGCCTGGAAGACCATTCCTTTTAATCAAGTTCAATTTCATATCAGTACTTTCTTAGAAGAGAGGGGGTATCATCATCCGAGTTTTTCTGAAAAAGGAGATATTCTTGAAGTAAATCCTGGCGAGAAAAGCTTTTTAAAAAAAGTAACTCTCCAAGGAGCTCCCGATTTCTTAAATATCAAAAAGCGCCGCAAAATCTTAAACCATCCACTTACACCTAAATTATTAAATGAAATCGAAGAATGGGTAGCCGCTCAACTTAAAAACAGAGGCTATGCCTGCCCCGCTATTGAAAGCCGTGCCAATATCGAAACAGGAATCATGGAAATGAAGGTAGATCCGGGTATTGCTCGCGATGTGGAATCGGTCACTCAAGAAAGTGTCCCAGGTTTAGGCGCAGGAACCTTACGCCGCTATGATGCTTTTGTAATGGGAAAAACTTTTAATGAATCCCTCTTAGACTTAAGCGCGGAAAGAGTTGAGAAGAGTGGCATACTTCAAAGTAATCATTTTACTTGGGACTGCGAAGCTCTCCCCTCTTCCCCTCAAATTGATCTTTATCAAAGAACTTTTGCAGGTAAACCCCGATTGGTAAATTTTAGTTTTGGGGCAGACACTCAAGAGTACGCCATTGTCAAAGGCGCTTGGAAACACACACGACTCGGCAGTAAGGCTTCTAGTTTCGCTGTTTCCCTCTATGCTTCTTATCGTCGTCAACAACTAGATGTTTTCTCGGATTTGCATATCTTCTCACCTCTTTCGCGGTGGTATTTAAAGCCCCTCATTTCTTTTTATCATGAAAAAGAAACAGATTTTCAGTATCTTTCCGGCGATGCACGCCTAAGTGCTGTTCGAAACTGGGATAATCAAAAAGTAGGATTTCGCTCTGAAATAGGCCCCAATCTCAATTATGTTTATACCTTCAAAGGGGCGAACCCCGGACTCACTCGATTCTTTTCTCTCCAATATGATTTCGATTTAATGAGTCATCTCTATGAAATTTGGCAAACAGATCCGCGGACAGGATACCGCCTTCATTTTACGGCAGATCTCAACAATAAAAAAATCTTATCGCAGATTACCGCTCAACGTTTCAGCCTTGAGGGAAAATATTATTACAATATCAAGGGATTTGATCCTCCCCTTCTTGTCTTAGGAATACGCGGTGGTTTTTATGGAACATTTTTAGACAGCACAGACACCGAAACTCGCGACCGACTGCCGCCAAATTATCGGTTCTATTTAGGAGGGTCTCAGAACTTACGTGGTTTTGGATTAACCGAACTCCCTCAAGGGGACGGCGCCTTGAGCGCTGCCTTTACGAGTGTGGAATTGCGTTTAGCTAAGACCTTACCATTTTGGGTAGAACCTCTGGTATTTTTTGACATTGGAGCATTAGGGCAACAAGCGGGACATTTTAATTTGCCTCTCTATTTTTCTCCAGGCGGCGGAGTTCGAGTCGCCTCGCCTATTGGCGTTTTCCGCGTCACGGTATCGAAAGGCTTAAAAACAGGAAACCAAGATGGGGTAGATAACACCCACTTTCAATTCTTCGCAAGTTTTGGGGAGGAATTTTGAAGTTTCTTAAAGCAACATTCAAAGTCTTGGGCTTAAGCCTGGCTATAATGCTTTTGATTGGGCTTGTAGGTATTTTTTCTATTTTGAAGTGGCCTCAAATTCTGCTCAATGAGAGAAATCTTAATTATGTTTCTTCTTTAAGTGGATATTTTGGAATTCCATTAACCTGGAAAAGTGTAGCGATTCAAATTGATTCTAAAAGTCTTTTTCACAAGAAAATAAAAATTAAATTTGAGGATTTTTGCTTTAATATTTCTAAAAATACTTACGAAGGATGTACCGAAAACCTGGAGCTCTCTGCCGAAGCGGCCTGGCAAGATAAGAAATTCCAGGTCTTAGAATTAGGCCCTTTGTTAATGACAGGGGCGAGGATAAATATACATCTTCAAGAACAGCAGGAGACAAAAAATGACAACTCTTTAGAATTGAAAGTGCCTGATTTAGTTTTGCCCAGCTCACTTCGCCCAACAAGTTTTCAAACTATTTTAATAGAAATCCCGGAATGGACTATTTGGCAGG
>CAYWGE010000086.1:0-7272 GCA_964457215.1 uncultured Pseudomonadota bacterium | reverse complement strand
TCTCCCCAATAACCCGCGGCAATGCCGCCGATTAAACAATAGCGGATTTTGTGCCTTTGAAAGAATTGATTTAAGGCAATGAAACTCTGAATAAAATGAGGTTCAAAGGGAACCATACAAATGACGGTATCGGGAAACCGGAGTTTCCTGAGGTGACTCCACTTTTATTTTACGGGGGTTCTTATTTTTTTCGAATTCTTTTTGTAGAAGTTGGGCTTGTTCTAGAAATTGAAAAAGAGACTCTGCTTTTTGAGTTTTTTGAGCTTCCTTGGAATGGGTATGGCGAGCGAGTAGATAGAGGCAGTATTGGTTGAGGCTTAGCCCCTCTGTTTGAGAGGCCCTTTTTAAGTCTTCATGAAGTTCTTGAGGAAGACGCAGTAAAATTTGGCTTAAGGCATTCTTCATAATGATATCATATATAATAGCATTATAAGGGCAAGCGTGTTTTTTAATCTCGGGGTTGAATTCTCTTATTAATTGTCGAGCAACTTTATCAGGTTTGGGTCGATAACCCTAAAGAGGTAAGAATCTTATGGGTAATTTTCAGGGGGTATTTTTACAATTGCATCAGGCGCAACGTCCCGATCCCGAGTTGGGAATGCCCTTGGCCAGCGCGGTTTCGCAGCTTTCTATTCCTGCGCCTCAAATGTCTCTCACCACGGGCGAAATTAATCATGTGGTGATGCAAGGCCGCATCCGGCATTTTACAGAAATTTTAGATGGTCCGATGCGGAATACTTTGGGCATTTCTTCTCGTTTGTTTGGTGAGTTAAGGGATGCTTTTCAATATTGCCGGTTTTCAAGAAGCCAGCCCGATGCAGACATTTTACAACCCGCATTAGATCATTTGCTACATCTCGCACGCGATCAGAGTGCAATGCCTGCTGAACGCGTGCAGGCCCTGGAAATGCTTTCGCTTTCCGAGCCCAACCCGATTCAGAGAAATCAATCGCTTTATGAATTGAGGCATTGGTTCGGAGATTCAGCTCATCAAATACAAGCCCTTAAGCTCTACCAAGCACTTAGTTACTCTGCGGATCCGCAGGAGCTTTTGGAGGGCTTGAATGCAATTCGAATTCTCCTTGCAAATTCCGGCTCAGATTCCGCTCTGCAATTGACTCTTGTTCAGACCGCCAGCGCGATCCTGGAGCAGCTTCCCACATTCCAGGATGCCCCATTAGAATTTACTCGGATTTATAATCAGTTAGTCAGCCCCGTTGCTGATCTTTTGAATAATTCCCAGGCAAACTTGGCCTTAATTAACGCTGCGGGACAACTGATGTGGCAACTCGCCGATCGACTGTGGTCTAATCCTACGGATAGGCACCTCTTCTTAATGCGGATACAGATTCCGAATCCAGGCGATTCCCCGTCCATCACTCATTTGAATGCTGTCCTGAACGCTTTAATCCCGAGCTATTCGGGCGAAAGTAATAGGCGTCCGGAACAAGATCCTCTGCAACTACTCCGAACTATTTTTCTCGACGGTAGCCTAGCCCCTAATCAACGCATATTAGCGGGAATTCTTTTAAGTAAGACAGGAACCGTATTGCGTGAAGAAGAGTTGGTGGGAATGGGTAGGGATTTAACCCTTCCTGCTGTGCTTCGAGTTCAGGCTTTTCACTTGTTGGATTTAAGAACGTCAAATTGGCTCGGTCGGGAACTTACTCAGAATCTACTTCAACTTGTCGAAAATACCCACAGTGGATTTATCCTTGAGAAAATTTTGCCCTTATTGGCGCGTGATGTGGAGGGCGGTGCATTTTTAAGAAGTCCAGGTGATCTGCTTCCCCATTTTTATCGTCACTTCAATCGGCTTCTCGCAGAGCAGCCGCACAATTTGCCGTTGGTCAGGCAAATTTTTAGTTTTTATTCAAAAACCTTAAGGCATACCCTTACACTCGGTATTCAACACCGGGCGGTGACGATGTTGATGCTGGGCGAATTTATCGAATTTTTCCGGCTGTTCCGGGAGAATGCTTCGCACTGGGTTCCAAGAGGACATCTTGGCGCCGAAGAGGCCAAGCACCTTTTTTCGGATTATATTTTCCGTTTACAACACGTCATCCATTCTTCTGATTTTCTATCATCTTTTAGAGATCGCTGTCGAAACGAATATGAAAATATTCTGCAATTTGTGCAGGATCAAAGCTTTGAGGCCGATGATGCAGAAAAATTTTTCTGGATCGACTTATATACTGAAGTAGTGATTATTCAGCAGCAAGCACCGCCCAATGTTTCCCAGCTTTCGGGTCGAGAGTACGAGCGTTTTCTTGCGGAGAGACGCATAGAGGCTATGCGAAGAAGCACTCAATTTCTTAAGCGCCATCTGGACAGTCCTTCGCTTTCGACTAATTTAAGGGGAAGAATTTTGGCTCTATGCTTCAGAATGCAGTTTATGCTTTGTATGGAACAGATGTATCAGCAATTAACTCCGGTTGCCGAGGATTTCGCTGCGATTCCACATTTGATCAATAGGATGAAAACTTTACTCCTGAGTGGGGTGTTGGATGAAGCGGTGGAACGCGAAATTTTAGAGGTATACTTCCGCTGCGCTAACGTCTCAAGTGATCAAAACCCCGACCATACCCAGGGTTTAAGAGAGATAGTGTCCTTCATGTTTGGACGCATTCGCAGTCCTCAAAGCTCCGAAGAATATAAAATTTTCCTTCTCGAGAAACTGCCAAGTAGTGTTCGTGGCCGCGATCTGGCGAGACAGGCGGCTCAGGTCTTGACGGAAATTGCGTCTGGATCAAGCACTGTAAGCTTAAAGATCGCTGCCCTCCATTCTTATAGAGAGCTGGCTCGGTGGGGATATAGTGGAATTGACCACAGCCCTATGCTCCAATTTCTCCAAGAAATTCAAAGAGACAACCAAGCCCTTCGAGAATTAAGAGAAGAAGCGGGGCGTACGCTCCCAATAATTACCCAAGTACCCTAATTATTCTCTCCTTGGCACCAAGCTTGAACAACGATAGAATTACCGCTGAGCGCATTCTCATCCTTCAATGGAGAAACAATGCTCCCTGTAAGTTCTGAAATCTTAATTGTAGGCGCCGGCCCCACCGGGCTTGTACTGGCTTATGAATTAGCGCGTCGGGGACTTGCATTTCGTCTGATTGATCAGAATTTAGGCCCTGCGGCACAATCCCGTGCGCTTGTGGTTCAAGTACGCACTCTCGAAATCTTTCATTTTATGGGGATTATCGATGAAGTTTTAAAAAGAGGGCAGACTATTGATCAAATCAATCTTTTTACTCAAAAGCGTGTTGTCTTTGAAGCGCGATTTCAGGGCTTGAAGAGTCCTTATCCTTTTCCCTTGGTTTTACCTCAGAATGATACCGAAGAAATTCTACTTACTGCGCTCCGAAAAAAAGGAATCGAAGTGGAGCGAGAAACAGAGCTGATTGAGTTTAAGCAAGATCTGCAGGGAGTGGATATTATTTTAAGAAAAAATAAGCAGGAGGAAAAAGTTCGCTGTCATTGGCTGATTGGCTGCGATGGGGCACACAGTGTGGTTCGGCATGGACTTAATCTTCCGTTTAAAGGAGCCGCTTATCCTCAATTCTTTTCGTTGGCGGACGTCGATTTGAAAAGTAATCTTAATCCGAATGAGCTCTCTTTGTTTTTTGAGAGAGATGGATTTTTTGCGGTGTTTCCCATGCGGAAAGGATGGGTGAGATTGCTAGCGGTCGACCCTCAAGGGAAAATTCGTAAACCCGGCGAAGAACCTACTATTGAAGAATTTCAAGCGTGGGCGGATCATTTCATTCCTGGAAAAACTAAAATACAAAAAACTTATTGGATGAGTGATTTTCGTCTTCACCACCGCGGAGTTTCCCATTACCAGGAGGGGAGAGTTTTTGTTGCAGGAGATGCGGCTCACCTTCATAGCCCAGCAGGCGGGCAGGGGATGAACACCGGCATTCAAGATAGTTTTAATTTAGCGTGGAAGTTAGCTTTAGTCGTTGAGAATAAAATTTCTCCAGAGGTGTTAAAAACTTATTCTCAAGAGCGCCAACCCATTGGTGCTCAAGTTCTACGGAGCACCGATCGATTTTTCAGCGTAATGGTTTCGAAAAGTTTTGCAGCCCGTTTTATTCGAAGTTTTATTTTTCCTTTTGTGGCAAAGGTAATTTTGCCGAAGCTTTTTAAAAAAATGGCTTATTTTGTGAGCCAGCTCCAAGTTAATTATCGAAAGAGCAGTATAGTTTCAGAAGAAATGGGGCAGAGTTGGCATGCGTCTGCACCCCGTCCTGGAGAACGCGCACCCGATGGGAAAATTTTAGATTCAACTCAAAGAGAAATAAACCTTTTTGATCTTTTTCGCGAAGTGAAACATTTGCTTTTGATTTTTGGTGAGCCCCCCAAGGATTTTCTTCAATCGCTCGGTGAGTTAAATGAAGAGTTCGAAGAAATTTTTTCTTCGGTGAATGTTTTGCCCGGCGCTTTGTATGGTAGCTACGGAATAGAAAAAGAGGGAATTTATTTGATTCGACCTGATCGTTATGTGGCGTATCGTCAGCAAAGTTTGAGTTTGAGTGCTCTCAGAGCCTATCTCCAAAAGACATTTTCTTGCTCAAAATGAAGTTGCAAGTTCTTGGCGTTTGAACAAAGAGTCCTTTATGAAAAAAACAAACCAAATCTTTTTAGCTCTTCTGTTTTTAATTGGGCCTGTTCTAGGGCATGCTCAAGTACCCACACCTGTTCAACCTAGCTCTGCAGAGCGTTTGAAACAAACAATGATTCAGTTCCAGTTACTTGTTTCTAAAATGCAGATGTTAAAAGATCAAACTCCAGTACCATGGCCCGTAGTTAATCAAAATCTCCAACTCATTGGACGGAATGTTCAGAATATGCAGAAGTTTGATTCTCAAGGCAGCTACGGTCCTTATCTTGAAAAAATAAGTTCGATTGTCAACGAGATGGGACAAATGGCTGCTAAACAAGATCCTACTCTCTTTACGAAAATTCCATCACTTACCCAGAGCTGTTTTCAGTGTCACCAAACTCATGGCGCAAAGGGTATTGAGGACTATAAGCATTAATCAATTCTTTCTTGTTTGTCTTCTCAAGCTGTTGTAGCGGGCTTTTCATTGTATGAAGCGTAAATCCACCCATCGTGAACAGCGTCGAACATCCCTATTACAAGCGGCACAATTCTGTTTTGGTAAAAAGGGATACCATGCGACTCAAATCTCCGACATTATTGCCAAAGCAAAAGTGGCTCGGGGCACTTTTTATTTATATTTTGAGAGTAAACGAGAAATATTTACAGCGTTAATGGAAGAGCTTTTAAAGAAAGTGACCAGCCAAATTCAGACTCTCCCTCGAGATGCCATTGAAAAAATCCCTTCCCAGCTTTTGGGTAATATTGAGCGGGTTACCCATTTGCTTTTTGATGAACCTTTACTAACTCGACTTTTATTTAATGAAGCTGTGGGACTCGATAAAGAGCAAGATGCGCAGCTCCGTAATTTTTACAATCAAATCTTAGATTATATTCAGAGAGGTTTAAAACAAGGGCAAGAGATGGGATTCGTGCGAAAGGGTAATGTTCCGGTCATGGCACTGTGTCTTTTGGGCTCTCTCAAAGAGATTTTTTATCAATCTGTTTTACAAACTGAAAAACCCAAACCCGAAGAAATCACTCATGAAGTTTTCCGTACGGTCGCCGGTGCGGTGATTGATCCCGCCAAATTTTTCTTAGTAGAAGAGTTTTTGGCTTAAGGAGTAGAAGAACCGGAAGAATTACTCGACAAATCGGCTTCTGTTCCATGTGTTTTATATTGATCTAACAATGCTCCATAACGTTCTTCTAGAATGTTTCCGCTCAAAATATCTTCTTCTTTTGTCTCTGGTCTTAAACGACGCAGGTCATTGTCCAGATTAACTCTTTCATCGCGGCTTAATTCTTTGTAAATCATTTCTCGCACAGGCACTTGGTTTACCGCCCCAATCACATCAATCAACGCAAGCCCAGAAGGCGAGTCATTATTTTGCGCCGAGCTTCCTTGCGATTTTTCCAGCTTATTTGCAAGCAGTAGTGAGGCGACAATCCATGCCTGAATATTTTTTCGGTAATCTGGATTCTGAATATAAGCATTGTAATAATTACTGTAACCCTCGCTAACTATTTTGAGCGCACGCGGTTTGGTAATTTTAAACTCAGGCACTTCTTGCGCAACGCTTGGATAAGAAAAAAGGCACAGGCTTATCAATGAAGTAATGAGGACGGCTTTTAGTTTAAAAAAGCTGCAGCGTTTCATTAATCCCTCCGGGTCTTAAAATTAGACATTATCTGAGAAGAAATGCAGATTTCATGCCGAGTTTTTTTTGTGAGAAAAAGTCTATTTTTGCGAAATCTTGTAAAGGAATAAGGGATAGAGAATAGTGGTTTTATACCCAGTTAATGCCAAGAAATCTCCTAGAGTATTGGGGCAATAATCCTGAATTCAAGGCTTGTTTTACATTAACCATAAACATGAGTTTGTTTAGATTCTTTCTAGCAAACTCTCTCACGCCTTGCATCTTCCGAGAAAATCCAAATTTTTTTTAGATCCACCTCGTTTCTCCCTTAAGATTTCAAAAATTGAGAAGGGGAGGACACTATGCAGAAACTTACACTTCTGGTGTTGAGTAGCATTCTGCTTTTTTCGTGGAATACGTATTCAGCCGATTCTTCCTTAAAGTTTGATTACGGCGATGCCCTGCAAAAATCTTTTTTATTTTATGAAGCACAACGATCGGGTGCGAATCAATCCTCTCGGGTGCCTTGGCGAAAAGCTGCTGCTTTGAATGACGGAAAAGATGTCAGTCTTGATTTATCGGGGGGCTGGTTTGATGCCGGAGACCATGTGAAGTTTGGTTTGCCCATGGCTTATAGCGCTACCATGCTCGCGTGGGCGATTCATGAAAATGAAGATGCGATTCATAATGAAGGCGCTTTAGTGGATGCCCAAGCCAATCTTCGTTTTGTCTTAGATTATTTTTTGAAAGCCTATGATGAAAAAGATACTTCGACTGCTGCGGATGATCGTTTTGCGTACCAGGTGGGAGATGCAGGAGCGGATCATGGTTTTTGGGGCCCGCCCGAGCTCATGACGATGGCCAGGCCTACTTACCTTTTAACCGCCAGTAAACCGGGAAGCGAAGTCACGGCAGGAACAGCGGCAGCTCTTGCTGCAGGAAGTTTAGTTTTCAAAGACGCAGACCGCTCGTATTCGAACTTACTCCGCGATAAAGCGATTCGCTTGTATCGTTTTGCTGAAA
>CAYWGE010000085.1:6832-7299 GCA_964457215.1 uncultured Pseudomonadota bacterium | reverse complement strand
GGGTGTGTTCTGAATTACAATTGACCGCATTAAATGTAATGAAACTTAAAAAACTTCTTCTCCCATCGTGAACACAACTTTGATAAGCATCTTCTGCCTGCAAACACGCCTGACGTCGACGACTGCACTCTTGCGCCCCGGCATTTCTTTCATCGACCGTTCGTTGAATTTCGGTACGCAAACTCATACATGCTTGGCTTGCTCGATCAAGCTCTTGCTGTGCACGAGCTCTTTCGTCTGCCTGAACTAGAGCTTCTTCACGCGCTTGTTCTTCGCACCATTGAGACCGAGCTTCTTCACGCGCGGTCAAGGGCGCATAATCACGGCGTCGTAGCAACTCTTGAAGTTGATCTGCACGGCGCCTATAAGCAGCACATTCTTCGGCAGTGGGAAAAGGAAATAAATCATTCGCCCGTTGAAAAAGCGCTGCATCCGAAAGACCGGGCCCTTGTGTAGGAACCACATTT
>CAYWGE010000085.1:0-6822 GCA_964457215.1 uncultured Pseudomonadota bacterium | reverse complement strand
GCGACATAAGCAAATTCTTTAAAAGGTGGTATTACATTTTGCATTTGAACTGCCCCTGTCATTTCAGCGGCGGGCGGAGTCGATTCTTTAGGAGCAGATTTAAAGTTTGTTTCTTTTTCAAAAGTAGGAGTTTTGCCATCGGAGGGGTTGACGGCTTCTTTCGTGTATTCTACACCCGAGTCTTTGGCCGAATCTTCTGCGTAAAGCGGTAAACTGATCACACAAAAAACACCCAATAAAACGAAAATAACTCTTTTCATAAACCCTCCCTAAAATAGTGAAGATTAACCCGATTGGGCTATTATAAAGAACTTTTCGGATCTCGGAGAGGGGCAAGTTGTGGAAATGTAAGAGGAGTAAAGACTTTTATAAAGGTATATAATTTTTTTTGGCAAACAAACGGGAGGTTCAATTGGACTTCGCGCACGGGGAATGTGAACTATTTAAATAAGCTAACCGAGCAAGCGCGTAAACATGCGCTTGGTAAGCTCACGCCCCACTTCAGCGATCGAAGTGGTAAGAGGGATATCTTTGGGGCAGGCCTTCACACAATTTTGCGCATTTCCACAATCGGCCAATCCTCCGTCTCCCATCAAAGCATCGAGTCGTTTTGCTGCATGCATTTTTCCGGTGGGATGCATATTAAAAAGTCGTGCCTGTGAAACGGCTGCGGCACCAATAAAGTCCGAATGTTCACTTACTTGTGGGCAAACTTCTAAACAACAACCACAAGTCATACAACGCGAAAGATCGTACGCCACTTCTTGAGTGGTCTCTGACATTCTAGGCCCGGGACCTAAATCATAAGTTCCATCAATAGGAACCCACGCCTGAACGCGTTTCAAAGCATCAAACATTTTACGGCGATCGACTCGTAAATCACGAATACAGGGAAATTTACTAAAGGGCTCTAATGTAATCGGTTGCTCCAGCTGATCTACTAAAGCCGAACAAGCCTGCCTGGCTTTACCATTAATGAGCATTGAGCACGAACCACAGACCTCTTCTAAACAAGAAGATTCCCAAACAACTGGACTGGTCGGTTCTTCTTTTGCATTGATGGGTCTTTTCTGAATTTCCATCAATACCGAAATCACGTTCATATGAGGACGGTAGGGAATCTGAAATTCTTCCCAATAAGATTCTTGGTTAGGGCCATCTTTTCTTTTTACTTTGACGTAAATGGTGTCGGGCATAAGATTAACTCTTTCGTTCTTTTCCCCCTTTTTCAAAGGGAGTAACTCTTCAGAAATTATGAAGCCATATCGTAGCGCCGGGGTCTAGGCTGTATATATTTTGTATTCACTTCTTCGTACTCCAGTACGGGACCTTGGGGCGTATAATGTGCTTTTGTTGTTTTCAAAAACTTTTCGTCATTTCGATCCGGGAAATCCGGTTTATAATGGGCTCCCCGAGATTCATCGCGCTGCAAGGCGCCTAAGGTAATCACGCGAGCCAACTGTAGCATATTGTGAAGCTGGCGTGCAAAAATGAGCTCTGAGTTTGCCCAAGAACTTTGGTCGGGCACCGTAATGTTTTTGAACCGCTCTATATATTCCACAAGCGTCTTATCGGTCTTTTTTAATTTATCGTTGTAGCGCACAACGGTCACGTTTTCGGTCATCAACTCCCCTAACGCTTGATGGAGCTTATGAGGATTTTCATTTCCTCGGCGGGCGAGCATTTCTTGATTGATGCTCTGCTGACGTTTGAGCTCTCGCTCAAAAATGGTGGAGGGTAGAGAATCAGAAGATTTCGCATTATCTTTTGTAAAACGAAGCGCGTTCTTACCGGCTAAACCGCCACCAAAGATACAAGAGACCAGCGAGTTTGCTCCCAAACGATTCGCACCATGGTATTGGTATTCACATTCCCCTGCGGCAAAGAGCCCTGGGATATTGGTCATTTGGTTATCGTCCACCCACAAACCACCCATGGAATAATGAACCGCTGGGAAAATACGCATCGGCACTTTTTTAGGATCTTGTCCTACAAACTTTTCGTAAATTTCTAAAACGCCCTCTAATTTTTTGCGCAGCAAATCCGGGTTGATATGGGTTACATCCAAATAAACCTGAGGTTGACCATCCACTCCTAAGCCCAACTCATAGACCACTTTAAAAATAGCGCGAGTCGCCACATCACGGGGTACTAAATTGCCATATTTCGGATACCATTCTTCAAGGAAATACCAAGGTTTTCCTTCTCGGTAAACCCAGACTCTGCCGCCTTCTCCGCGGACCGACTCCGAAATCAAGCGCAGTTTATCTTCACCTGGCACGGCAGTGGGGTGAACCTGAATAAATTCCCCATTCGCGTAGTAAGCGCCTTGTTGATACAGATAAGAAGTTGCAGAACCCGTGCAAATCAAGGAATTCGTGCTTTTTCCGTAAATGAGTCCTGGGCCTCCTGTACAAATAATAACCGCATCCCCACGGAAAGCGCGCGTTTCTAAAGTATCTAAATTAATGGCGACAATTCCTCGGCAAATTCCATCATCATCTAAAATGGCCGATAAAAATTCCCAGCCTTCGTATTTATTAACCGCGCCACTTACTTCGTGTCGGCGAACTTGTTCATCTAAAGCATAAAGTAATTGTTGTCCGGTAGTAGCTCCCGCAAAGGCAGTGCGATGATAGAGAGTGCCCCCAAAACGGCGAAAATCGATCAAGCCTTCGGGAGTACGATTAAACATCACGCCCATGCGATCGAGCATGTAAATAATACTCGGAGCCGCTTCGCACATTTGTTTGGGCAATTCTTGGTTCGCCAAAAAATCCCCACCATAAATGGTATCGTCAAAATGTTGTGCGGTAGAATCTCCCTCGCCCTTAGTATTGACGGCCCCGTTGATTCCCCCTTGAGCGCAAACCGAATGAGAACGCTTCACAGGAACGACTGAAAAAAGATCAACCGAGCCACCGGCTTCCGCCACTTTAATCGTGGCCATGAGTCCTGCGAGCCCTCCACCGACAATAATGATTTTAGGTTTTGCCATTTTAACTTCCTCTCCACTCCTTAAAAATAAGAAGGGATTATTTCACAAAGTTACACAAAATTTGTATCCACACTCCGCTTAAGATTAAAAACAAGCCACCACAAAGGGCCGAATTAATCTTTTGCGAACGTGGGCTAATCGTAACACCCCACGTAATTCCCATCGTCCAAAGTCCATTACAAAAATGGAAAGTTAGACTCAAGGCGCCCACTAAATAAAACCAAAACATTCCCGGCTCGTGCAAAAGCTGCTGCATTGTCTGATAACTTACATGCTGTCCAGATAAAGCAGCCTGAATGCGGGTTTCCCAAACATGATACCCAATATAAATAATCCCAATCAGGCCGGTAACACGCTGTAGAAAGTATCTCCAATTATTGATGTGGCTATACTGAACCACATTGCTTTTACTGGTGAGATAAATCGAAATTCCTAAAATAATATGAAAAAGAAGGGGAATAGCAATCACGCCCACTTCGATGAATGGCAGAAAAGGAATCTGCATCAGCTTTTCGACCATTTCATTATAAGCTTCGGGGCCACGAAGCGAAATCGCATTGCTATAGACATGTTCTAAGAAAAAAAGTCCGATGGGTAAAAGCCCACTTAAAGAATGGAGACGGCGGAGATAGAAATATTTTTCGGATTTTGTAAATGTAATCGATTGGTTCATAATTAAATCTTTCAAAAACCTTCAGGGCAATTCACGTGCTGGTGAGCACGTTGCCCCTACAACAAAGTCCACCAATTTATAATTTTACTTCAGCGACCAAATTTTTAACGTGCTCTAAACTACCGTTAATGAGTTTCTTTTCTTCTTCATTGAGCTTTAGTTCAATTACCTTTTCTACTCCATTCGCACCGATAATAACGGGAACCCCCATGAAGATTCCTTTAGCGCCATATTCCCCATTTAAATAAGCAGCACAGGCCAAGACTCGCTTTTTATCTTTAAGGTAACTTTCAGCCATCGCAATTGCAGAAGCTGCTGGAGAGAAATAGGCAGAACCTGTTTTAAGTAAATTCACAATTTCACCACCCGCTACTTGAGTGCGCTTCACAATCGCTTCTAATTTTTCTTTTGAAATAAGATCAGTAACTGGAATGCTATTGATCGTGCAGAATCGAGGAAGGGCTACCATGTCATCGCCATGGCCTCCTAACACGAGTGCAGAAACATCTTGCACACTCACTCCGAGCTCCATCGCTACAAAACAACGAAAACGGGCAGAATCTAAAACCCCGGCCATCCCAACAACTTTATTAGACTCAAAACCAGAAAGTTTATGAAACGCATAAACCATGGCATCTAAAGGATTAGACACCACAATGACAAAGGCATTGGGAGCATGGGCTTTCACACCATTGGCGACCGATTTCATGATTTCTAAATTTTTGGCCAAAAGATCATCGCGGCTCATGCCGGGCTTACGCGCAAGTCCTGCGGTAATAATCACCACATCAGATCCTGCAATATCTTTATAATCTTGAGTGCCCGTCACGACACTATCTGAACCGTCTACAGGCCTGGCTTCTAAAAGATCTAAGGCTTTTCCTTGAGGTACACCTTCAACCACGTCAAAAATAACAACATCGCCTAACTCTTTTTCCATGACACGTTGGGCAAGCTCTCCACCAATATTACCTCCACCAATTAATGCAATTTTTTTACGACCCATAAATCCTCACTTCAAATTACGGCATCCTTCAAGAGGTGCCTTGTTGATGACTAGTTCATTTTCTTCAAGATTCTTAAATTTTCCCGCTGCTCTTGGGATTTTTTCGGAATAAACTCTTTCTAAATTATAACAAGCATTTTTCATTTTAAACGGCACTGGGCCGATATCTCCCATGCCTGCGCTCCAACAAATCGTCTTTGATTCTTCTTTGTTCTCTATTCGAAAATTATAACAGGGCCTAGCAGGCACTCGGTGCCGATTCACTTCGATCGTTTGTTTTTTCATCCCCACAAACTCTAAATCAAAATCAGAGAAGTGAAGTTTTTGATTGAGAGCATAAGTTACTTTATATCCATAACGATTGATTACTTCTCCAATGCCTTGAGACTCCCAACTCAACAATAAAAGACTAAGACCCCAGAAAATTTTTTTCATAAAACTACATGTTTTGATGATTGCTTCGCCAAATTCCGAACACTTCAATTCTTTTGCGCCTTCCATAAGCCGCGCAAAATCATAAGTGACGGTTTTTTGCCCAATGGTCTTCTCTAAGCTTCGTTTAATTTTATCGGCGGCTTCTAGCCACCCCATATATTCAAACATCATCACACCTGACAAAATCACGGAGCCTGGATTGACCTTATCAAGGCCAGCATACTTAGGCGCTGTGCCATGTGTGGCTTCAAAAATAGCCGCTCCACTTACATAATTAATATTTCCACCCGGCGCGATTCCAATTCCTCCCACTTGAGCCGCCAAAGCGTCGCTGATGTAATCTCCATTCAAATTTAAAGTGGCGATTACATCGTACTCTGCGGGACGTGTGAGGATTTGCTGTAAGAAGGCATCGGCAATCACATCTTGAATTAAAATTTTTCCGGCAGGAACCTTTCCTTGGCAATCTTCCCAACTGACGACTTTATCGGCGAATTCTTCTTTCGCAAGCGCGTAGCCCCACTGACGAAATCCACCTTCGGTGAACTTCATGATATTTCCTTTGTGCACTAAAGTCACTGAGCGCCTTTTTTGATCGATCGCATATTGAATGGCGGCGCGAATTAACCGTTTTGAGCCTTCGATTGAAACCGGTTTAATGCCAATCGCGGAAGTTTCGGGAAAACGAATTTTTTTAACACCCATTTCTTTTTGGATAAAATTAATTACTTTTTGAACATCGGCACTTTGGGCTTCCCACTCAATGCCGGCATAAATATCTTCGGTGTTCTCGCGAAAAATCACCATGTCTACTTTTTCGGGGGTTTTGACGGGAGAAGGCACGCCTTTGTAATATTGAACGGGCCGCAGACAGACATACAAATCAAGCTCTTGCCGCAAGGTTACATTCAAGGAGCGGATCCCTTTACCCACGGGAGTAGTTAAAGGCCCTTTGATCGCGACTAAATACTCTCGAATCACATCGAGCGTTTCTTGGGGAAGAAAATTGGGGGGACAATCGGCCCCATAAACCGCTTTCGCTTTTTCACCTGCATAAACCTCAAACCAATGTATTTTTCGTTGACCCGCGTAAGCTTTTTCAACCGCGGCATCAAACACCCTAACTGAAGCATTCCAAATGTCAGGCCCTGTACCATCTCCTTCAATAAAGGGAATAATCGGTTGATGGGGAACCTGGAGTTTCCCTTTAGAAATTGTGATCTTCTGGCCAGTAGAGGGGGGTTTGAGTGTCATGCTCGCTGAAGTACGAAAGATGGAGCAGTGTGTCAATTATTTTTAGGAAAAGAAGAAAGCAAAATCTAAACCACGATTGAAAGTGCTTTAGGCAGGAGCTCAAATTCGGCTTGAAGCATGCCAGGCTGTTCCCCATCCACATCGAGATAAATAGATTCGGTGGAAACCGGACGGACAAAAAATTTCGAACTTTTGAACCGAAAGATACTGGGGTGTTCGATTTTTTCCCCTTTATAGAGCTTTGGCAAAACCTTTAAAAAATCAGTAATCCCCAATTTTTCGACGATTAAGACATCAAAGAGCCCATCATCTAACGTCGCTTCGGGAGCCACGCAAAAACCTGAGCCAAAATACTTACCATTGGCAACAATTCCCAAAACCACTTGGCTGAAATGGCAATTTCTCTCTTCGCTTTCAATCACCACCGCCGAGGGTTTATAACTAAAGATCGATTCC
>CAYWGE010000084.1:0-7388 GCA_964457215.1 uncultured Pseudomonadota bacterium | reverse complement strand
TTAGACAATTACCGCAATCTCGTGAATGGAATGCGCGAAACTGTTCGAAATGGCTGTAGCGCGGCTCGAGATTTCTTAAATAATATTTGTACTCCTTTATCGAATCGCTATTCCGAATTATTGGGCCGAAATTTAGATGGAAGCTTAAATGATGAGGTGGCCGCTGTGCGTGAGGAGATGAATCAAGCAAACCTTACCTTATGTCATATGAATAATCGATGTAACATTGTCTCGGAAATGCTTAATGAAATGATTAATCATGCCGATATTTATATGGATGCGCTCTTGCAAACTGTTTCACAAGAGAGATCGTGTGCTTTAGCCTATTATACTTTAATGATGCGGCTGACTTGCCCTCCTCGGAGCGAACATGCGGGGTTTGGTAATCCCTGGAATAGCCCGGCAAACGGGCTACGTGTGACAGCCTCAGGTTCAGGCTTTCCACAAACGAGTTGCACAGCCTATATGCCGTATTCTGGCCCTAGCGTAGGGGCGATTCGTACCGATCCTCCGATTGATGTTTCCGGATTGGCTTCTCCTATGCACTTAAGTTCACCTTTTAATACCAATGCCGGGCCTTTGAGTGCTTTGCTCGAACAGGCAATGCGTGCTCGAGGGTTTCGCCCCACCGAGATGCGGTGCGAGTTACCTTTGCCCACGAGTTTGAAATGGCCGGAAGAAGAAAAAGACTTTTCTCCGCTTGAAGAGAAGTTGGAGAAACAATTTAAATATGAGCGTTAACGACTCCTAGAGATTCTTTATTTCAGCTCATCCCATTTATTCAAAAACCTCCAAGGTAATTCCGCGAGGTTGCCAGGCAGGTGCATCCGTTGTGGGCGTTGTCACACAAGAACTGAGATTTCCATCACCCTGCACAGAACAAACATACATAGCGCCGCTGATATCCGCCACATAAGCGTGTTGAACCCCCTGAACCGTTGCAAAGTCAATCGCGCGAGGATTCCAAGAAGGAGCGCCACTGCTGGGAGTGTGAGAGCAAGTATTGTAGGAACCATCATTGTTGAGCGTGCAGAAAGAAACACCATCTCCACTGCCGGCAATGTAGGCGTATTGCGTTCCATTCACAGCTTCGATGGCGATGCCGTTTGCGGTCCAGCTCCCAGACGTCGTGAGACAAGCGCTTAAATTGCCATTCACTAGATTTACCGCGCATTGAAAAATATCTCCTCCAAATCCACCTGCCACATAAGCATAGAGATTGCCGTCGCCCGCTGTTGCGAAAGCAATGGCGAAAGGGTTCCAACTGGACCCACCGATCGGCGTATCGGCGCAGGTGCTGAAGCTTCCGTCACTATTTAAAGTGCAGAGAAAAAGTTTGTGGGAGACATTATCGGGTACATACGCATATTGGGAAGAGCCTACCGTTGCCATCGTAATCCCGACAGGGGCCCAACCCGGTGGAGAACTCGGATCGGCTGACACGCAGTCGGTCAAAGCCCCACTGCTGCTCTCCACCCCACACTGTTGAATATTGCTATTACTATTGTTTGCGACGTAAGCGTAAAGCGTGCCGCTCACATTGGCAAAGGACACGTCAAAAGGAGTCCATGTTTGAGTACCGGGAGGAGTGGTGGTGCAAGTATTGAAAGAGCCGTCATTGTTGAGCGTGCAATAATATTCATTGTTATCGGGATCTGACGAAACATACGCCAGAAGGCGAACTCGAAACGTGACAGAAACCGTATGTTTCGCTGTTATATTCGATAAAGTGTAAGTGTTGCCTCCGGTCTGAACCGAACTCCCATCGAGCAGCCATTCATTCACCTGATAATTGGCGTCGGGCGTGGCTGTGAATATCACTTCGCTCCCGCTATTTACAGTTTGGACGGTACTGGGAGAAATACTTCCATTCGCTCCAGCACTTGGGCTGATGTCGTATTGATTGATCGAACAGAGGACCGAAACAGTTGTCACATCAGCGCCATTGACCGTGCCCGAAGCATTACTCACGCTACACGTGTAATCACTCGGTTGGGTGAGTATAGTGACGGCATAAGTGGTGCCATTACCCACTTCACCACTAAATGTGAAAGTGCCATTCGCCGTAATCGATAAATTATTGCCGCCGTTATTTTGTAAAATCACCGTGCCCGAAAGCCCTGAAACAGTTCCTCCTATTGTGTAACCTATTAAAGACCCACCGACGCAGGATAACCCAAAGTGTGAAAGCAAAAGAACAAAAGAAATGAAAAAGAAGAAACGGAGAGGTTGAGAAACCTCAATAAGTTTTTTCATAGAATTGTAGAATAATCCCAAAATGCCTCTGGATAAAGTGTTCATTTCAAAAAAAAATCAGGAGAAGGCTTCAAACAAATTTAAGCAGCCTCCCGAAATAAGTGTTCTCCATTAAAATACTCTCCCAGACAGTCCCCTTGCTTATTTCCGGTTAATGCGCATATATTAGGTCTCTGTTATTCTGTTTTTTGAAATGTGCATACCGTATAAAACTCTTCAGAAATTGTTGAGATGTGAGGCGCAGTTGAAGCAATATGAATAGTAATGTTGAATTTAAGATTCTTTCAGAAATTTCTTTAGACAAGGCGCCTGAAAGTGAGTGACCGGAACGTACTATGTTGTACGTGAGGATCGCGAACTTGAAGGCAACGCCGTATAAAGAAAATTATGAAAGAATCATGGGGGCGAACTAGGATCGACGAGATGCAGGAGACGCCATGTGGCAGGCCGAGCAAGCTTGACGCTCGTCAAACGCAAGCAAACAATAAACGCAGACAATAGCGTACCTTACGCTCTCGCTGCTTAGTTCAGCGAGCGTCTGAGCTTCTTTCTCCCGCGAGGGAGCTTAGACGTAACACAGTGGGATAGTTCTTGTGATGTCTGATAAACAGGAGCGAAATTAATCAGGCTGGCTGTTTGAAAATCGTGCCGGTGCGAGAGTCAAACAGTGAGATTCAAATTATCGGATACGCCTGTAGAAGCTGCCGCCAAATCATTTCGGACGGGGGTGCAATTCCCCCCGCCTCCATTTTTAGACCTTCTTCCCTATACTGTGGGAGAAGGTTTTTTTATTCGGAGCTTGTTTAAGCGGCAGGGCTTTGAGAGTTGAAGGCTTCTTGAATCGCTTGCGCTTGTTCATCCACTGTCATCGGTGGAGGAATGTGGGTGGCTTTATTTCGGCGCAAGGCCAAATCTTTAATATCGCCCCAAACTTCTTGAAGGATGTATTTTCTCTCCGTGCGTTGCTTTAAGTAGAAGGGCACCACGCAACCACAGCGATCGCAATCGGCATCCGCACCCATCATGCATTGGGCTTTTTTATTACCGAGTGGATCAAAGGCATGGCCTTTTTGCAAAAAGATACAATTATCGCCGATGGCTTTGTGACGTTCTTTCTTTCGCATTAAATTCATGACGCGCTCACTCACGCCAATAAAATCACCATATTTAGTACGCTTGAGCTCGATGATGCGATCGATGATTTGATCTTGTTCTTCAAAGGGGATGAAGAGATCGTGTTTGACGCCTTTAACCGGGGTGTAAAAATCAAAGAGAATATGTTTTACTTTGGGATTGGGATACCATTCGGCGAGTAATTCTTCGAAACAAAAAAGATTGCGTTTATTAAGACAAGTCGCGAGCGAAATATTCAAGCCATCGGGGGCTTCGGCAATGCTTTTCTTAAGCTTTTTGTAAACATCTTTACCGCGGATATCGTCGTGATACGCCTCGGTGCCATCCACCGAAACGTGGAACATCACATCCGGCCAGTTCGGAAAACCATGCGTGCCATTGGTCACTACAATATTAAACATGAAATATTTGCGACCTTTTTCGATGAGATCTTTGCGGAGTAGGGGTTCACCCCCAATCCAGGTGGCGGAGCGAAAGGGAAAACCATCTTTTTTAAGTTCTTCGAGTTTTTCTAACCACTCGGCGGGTTTTAATTCTTTATCTTGTTCGTAGGCGAAGAAATAACAATGCTTGCAGCGAATATTGCATTTATTGGTGACATCGATCGAAACCACGGCGCGATCAGGAAAGCCGCGTACGAAAAAAGCTACTTTGGGAAGCACATAGTCTTTCCAAAATTTTCTTTTCTGGCCACGAATGGTCGGCGTTTTGATTTCGGCTTTACGCTGTAAATCAGTCGCTGCATGTTCCATAAATTTACCTATATTTTCATGAAAGGGTGAATGCGCAAACTAGTGCTGTATGCTTTTGAAGTCAAGATGGGAAATAAGAACAAGTCCTCTACAAAAAAGATTATAAGAAGTTTAAATTTTAGGGTATTCTGAGGGCAGAAAACTTTATGAAAAAATATGAAAAAGAAAATTTAGGAACCATGGTGGTTTTTTTGCTTCCTTCTCTGAAATTAAAAAAGAGAAAGAAGGGATTAGCCTTAGAAGATAAGCTACACCAATTTCTTTTAAAAAAATTCAATGGTTACACAGCGGCCAGTGGAAATATTTTCGGTTATTGGAAAAATCGAGGCAAAGAGTTTTATGGGGAACATATTGAATATAAAGTTTCGTTGCTCCAACCCAGTAAATTATCGGTATTAGAAAGTTTTTTGGCAAAATTTGCGACCGAAATGGGAGAGAAAACGATTTATATCTCGGCCGGCGAGATGTCGTGGTTACTGTATCCTAAAGGAAGTGCCAAAAGAGAAGCTTGACTTTTAAGTAAAAAAACTTCGTAGTAGAAAAACCATTTGGCAGAAATGGTAAAAAAAGAGGGATAGGCTTTTTACTCCGTGAAGTTCGCATCTGTAGCAAAGTACGGATTTCACAGTGATCATCTGAGAAAAACGTAATGAGGAGAAAGCCATGCAAAATGACACAGGATCCCCCGTTTCACGCCCTCCCAATCCCCCTTTGGACGGGGAAAAATCAGCTAATCCTACCCCATCGCCTGATATTAGGGCCTTAGCGCAGCAATTTTCCGAAACAAAAGAATATTTTGCTTCATATGTCAGCACTCAATGGGAGCGGGCACAGATCTCGCTCAAAGAAACCAGTGCAGAAGTGGTTTTAGGGGGGCTGACCTTATTTTTGTTTTATGGGCTCATGCTCATTGCCTGCGCTTTTGTCTGTTATGGTGCGGCAGTTGGTTTAGGAGAAGTTTTAGGTCGTTCCTGGTTGGGCTTTATAGCAGTAGGAGGCGGATTTTTAGTCTTAAGTTTTACTTTTCTTCTCTTCTATTTGTCGAAAACAAAAAAACAATCTTTGAATAAGAGGGTGAAAGATTATGAACAAGAACTTCAAAAACAAAACGATGAATTCGGCAGAAATGTCCTTAGTCAAGCAGTTCACCCAAGTCAAAAGTGAAAAAGAATTCTTGGCGATGAAGGCGAAGTTGGCGAAGTTGGCCTTCACTCGTACGCTTCAATCGGCATTGTCGGAATCGGTCGATATTGTGCGGTGGACTCAAAAATACCCGTTGCAAACCACTGGACTTGCGGCATTAGCGGGTTTTATGAGTGCTGAAAGAATGGGAAAAGAAAAAAAGCCGCAGCCTGCTCCGGTATCGCCAGAAGAAGCAGTGAGCGATGAGAAATCAGCCCCTTCTCTTTTTGAAGTTATTTTTGAAACAGTGTCAGAGTTAGTGAAAAGTATTGTAACACCGTGGATGTTACAGCAACTGAAAAAAGAAATTGAAGAGCATAACCACGCACCTCGTGCAACGGCTGCTGAAACTTCGGATCGCCTCCATTAAAAGAGTAGGGGATTCTCCTACCTTGTCTTCAGCCCCCACCTTAAAGAAAAACCAGTGAATCCCTGATTGTTTGAAAGCCTCCTTTCCCGTAATTTGTTTTTAGTTAGACGGTTTATTTACAACAATTTTATAGGAGGCTATCATGGCACAAAATTTAGGAGCAGCAGCAAGCAGCAATTCGAATATCAATCCCGTTTCGACCATTAAAAAAGACGTCGAACAATTAGGGAAAGATGTGAAAAATGTGGCGGACGAATCTGTCGCTTACGTAAAAGAAAACTTCTCGAATTATTATGAGAAGGGTCAAGAAATGATTCAAAATGCCGAACAGACTTTAGAAGGGCAAATTAGAAAACATCCTCTCCGTGCCCTTTTAATCGCTGCCGGCGTAGGATTAGCGGTCGGCTGGCTCCAAAAGAAAATATAAAAATTGCATCACGAATCCGCTCTCTACAAAAAAAGGCAAGCTTATATAAGCTTGCCTTTTTTTATTATAAATCGGGGTGGCGAGATTTGAACTCGCGGCCTCTTGCTCCCGAAGCAAGCGCTCCACCGGGCTGAGCTACACCCCGAACTTAAAAAATCTTGAGGATAAAGTGTTTAGCCAGCTCCAAAAGGAAAAACAAGGTATAAGTTTTACTTTTTGAATCGGCGATAGTGGTAGGGAGAAGAGCCAAATTCTCGCTTAAAAAGGTGGTTTAAATTGCTTAAATCTTGGAACCCCAAATCATAACAAAGCTCCGTGATACTTTTCGAAGTCATTTGTAGGCGATTTTTTAAAATTTCTAAACGGCGATGCAAAAGGTATTGATATGGAGTTTTTTTAAATACTTTTTTGAATAATCTTAAAAAATGATGTTTAGAAAGAGAGGCCGTCTTGGCAATCACTCCTAAGTTTAAAGGGTGAGTGAGAGAATCTTCTATAAAGTCTCGCGCTAAATTTAACCGCCGATACAATTCTGTTCGAGTGGAGGGTTTTATGCTTGGTAAACGGCCTAACTCTTCATGAACTCCTTTATGAGTCCCTAGTAAATGTTCGCTCAGTTGGTGAAATTTTTCTTCTAAATCCCATGCTGACATTGCTTCACTCTGCAAATCTTCTCGCCATTGAAGTAAAAAAGATTGGAGACTTTGATCCGCCGGGTAAAATTTTTCGACGAAATAAATGGTGGATTTGGAAAGATAATCGGGATTGTCTAACAAAAACTCACAAGGTTGAGTCCAATCGGTAAATGCCTTTTCTAAAAAACCGGGTTGAAAAGAAATGCGAAACACTTCGCTTTCTTCTTCGGCTTCCGTACTAAATACACTCGCGTTGGTGAGGTGATAGGAGTGATCTTGCAATACAATTCGGTGCCGTTCTTTCTCGATCACCATTCTGCCTTTCAGAATGTAGCCTAAGGTTAAGGGCATGGGACTTTCTGGATAGTAAGTCTCGCTTGCAATGTTGGCATGAATAACCGTGTTGGGAATTTGTTTTAATCCTTCAAAAGAAATCGTATTAAAGACCTCGGTGAGTTCGCGGGGGTGAGGAGCTTCTTTTAAAAAAAGAGGCTCTCCTTGATTTTTTTTTACGGCTTCGAAGATCGCCTGTACTCGAGGGCATTCAAAAATAGGTAATTTATTTTTGGGCGATTTCCGGTGATTTTTGACCATAAACAATCTCAATTATAGCCCAAGCTTGTCGCTTAAAC
>CAYWGE010000083.1:0-7395 GCA_964457215.1 uncultured Pseudomonadota bacterium | reverse complement strand
CTTATATCTATGAAAGAGAAAATATAGAAGCATATTTTAAAAAATGGTATTCAACCAACGTCTATCAGCAAAAACAAGAAGGCTATAAAACGGTGATTGTGGCGTTGCCTTTAGGGGATGCGACCGCCGATCAGTTGCGCGCCTTGGCAGACATCGCCCGCAAGTATACGCATGAAAGCGTGCGTACGACTGTTGAACAAAACATCGTGATTCGTTGGATTTCGGATTCGGATTTACCTGCAGTCTATGCTGATTTGAAAAAAGCCTGCTTAGCTGAAGGCGGCGCGGGAACGATTCTCGATATTGTGGCTTGTCCCGGAACAGACACCTGTAAATTAGGAATTTCCGCTTCGCGCGGTTTGGCGGGTGAGCTTCGCACGCGTTTAGCGACTCAAGCCCATTTACTCGATGAAGCAGTCCAAAAACTTCATATTAAGGTGAGTGGTTGTTTTAATTCGTGTGGCCAGCATCATATCTCAGATCTAGGTTTTTATGGAGTCAGCCGAAAAATTGCAGGGTATATGGTGCCGCATTTTCAAGTGGTTCTCGGTGGACAATGGGAGTCGAATGGCGGCTCGTATGGTTTGCCTGTTGGCGCCATTGCCTCGAAAAATATTCCAGAAGTCGTCACCCGATTAACCGCTCGTTATGTGACCGATCGCAGTAAAAATGAAAGCTTTAAAGATTTTGTTCAACGAATTGGAAAAGTAGAGATCAAGAAAACTTTAGAATCACTCACGCAAATTCCGTCTCATGATGTGGATCCTAGTTATTATACCGATTGGGGAGATCCTCGCGAATATACGACGGGAGATATTGGAGTGGGAGAATGCGCGGGTGAGATCGTTTCTGCGGTAGAATTTGATTTAACGGGTGCAGAGCGACAAGTATTTGAAGCCCAGCTCTTACTTGAAAAAGGCGATGCGCAACCCGCTGCGCAAAAAGCTTATGCGTCGATGATTCAGGCTGCCAAAGGGCTGATTAAACATTACACTCTAGATTTGCCTGGGGATCCCGATGCGGTGATCGATGATTTTAAAAAGCGTTTTTATGATACCCAGCTTTTCTTCGATCCGTTCGCGGGTGGAAAGTTCGCGCAGTATTTATTTTTAGCCCAGAAAAAGGTGGTAGCACCTCAAACGGCGGAGAGTGCACATCAATTGGTAGAAGAAGCGACTCTTTTCATCGAAGCCGCGCATAGTTGCTATATTCGTCTGACTCAAGCCAAACAGCAGGTGATTTAATGAATCTTCAACATTTGAATTTAAAAATTTTAGCGAAACCCGGTGCTCAGAAAATTCCTTTTGAGACTTATATCCCTATTTTCCATTCTTGGATTCAGCAGAAACTCACCGAAGAAATGTTGATTGATGTGGCCGATTATGCCCATGTGCCGGAAGGGCCAGGTGTTCTGTTGATTGGGCACCAGGCAAATATTAGTATGGATAATATCGAAGGGCGTTTGGGTCTACTTTATAATCGAAAAGTTAAAGAAGAAGGCACAAATGCCGAAAAAATTCGGAGAATTCTAAAGTTAGCACTGAGTCACGCACAACGTTTAGAGCAAGAGCCAGCGCTTGCCGGAAAACTTCAATTTGATTTTTCGAAATTACAATGGATTGTGAACGATCGTTTACTTGCTTCAAATACCGAAAAAGATTTTGAAGCTTTTAAGCAAGAGATCTCTACTGTGTTGAGCTCTGTTTATGGCACTGAAAAAATTCAGGCGTCACGTCTTACAGACCCGCGTCAGCGTTTAACTCTAGATGTTAATCTTGATGGGAGTTTTGAGCTTAAAAAACTCTTAGAAAAATTAGTGTAGAATTCCTTCCCACAAAATATCTTGAATGCCGCATTTGTGATTGGAATAACGAGCCAAGACAAAAAGAAAATCAGACAGGCGGTTAAGATAAATCAAGATTTCGGGTCGCAAACTTTCGAGGCGACTCAAGGCGACTAATTCTCGCTCTGCCCGCCGGCAGACGGTTCTCCCTAAATGGAGAAAAGAAGAAGATTTGCAGCCACCTGGTAAAATGAAATTTTTTAGAGAATTCAGCTCCCCCTCCATTTGATCAATTTCTTTTTCTATCTTTTCTATGTGCTTTTTTTGCAGAAAGCCTGCTTGGAGTTTTGCATCGGGGTTAACACTTGCAAGTTCAGAGCCTAAAACAAAAAGTTGTTTTTGAGTTTCTAAAATAGACTGCTTGAGAGATTCATTTTTTTCTTCGCTTGCCGCACACCCTAAAATACTGTTGAGCTCATCTACGGTGCCATAGACCTGAATGCGTGGATTGTCTTTGGGGTAGGGGCCTCCGCCAAAGAGAAAGGTTGAGCCTGCATCTCCTTTTTTGGTGTAGATTTTCATGAAAGTTGCACTCCTTGTTGTAGACCACAAAGATAAAAAGGATAAAGTTTCTGCACATTTTCTAAAAAATCTTGTGCAAGAGTTTTGCTAGTTGGATTTAACTCAAGCCCCAGATCAAAACTGGCGGATTTTAAGGTTTTAAGTCTGGAGGAAGATTCGGTAAGTGTTTCAACAATATCTTTGACGGGGTAGGGGAGATAGTTTGGCTGACGTTTAGTATAGTCTGATAAATTCTTTAGTTGAGAAGATTTGTTTTTTAAAAACTCTAAGTTCTCGAGTAAATTTTCCCCCAATGCCTTTCGTTGATTAGACTCATCTTTCATTACAATTCGTGCTTGGGTGCCTTGTTTGCCGATACACAGAGAAAAGAAAATATAGGCTTTATATCCGCGTTTTTCGGGGCCTAACGCCACCCAGGTTTCATCGGGAGGATTCACTTTTCGTCTCATGTGTTTTGCCGTATGCGCGAAAAAACTCGTCTTAAATTTTTTGCTGAGTAAAGGCGCGATCTCTTCCCCAAATTTTTCTAATTTTGGACGAATTTTTTCTCGAATGGCCTTCATGCGGTCTTCAAAAGCGGGGATCGCAAATATTGCAAGATCTTCTTGAGTAAACACAACAGACATGTTTAAAAATCCTCCATAGTTTTCTATGGTCTACTAACAGGCGCTTAGTATAGTGGGTGATCCCGTCCTTTATATTTTTAAATAATTGAGACAGTAAGCGAGCAATAAGTATGGGTCAAGAATTGATTGAGAATATGAATAACGTTATTCCCCTTTTTCAAAAACGACGTTTTACATTGTCTGAAGCGGAGAAACTTTTACCTCTTATTCGAAAATTCACCCGAGAAGCGGTCGGGAGGTTTTTACTTTTAGAACAGAAATTAAAGGCGTCTCAAGCAGATCCCATAAAAGTAAAAACCATTGAGCTAGAAGTAGGCACTCTTTTAGATCAATGGGCTGAAAAAATAACCAAACTGGGTTGCGAGGCGAAAGGTATTTGGCTGGTAGATTTTGATAATGGAGAGGGCTATTACTGTTGGCGTTACGATGAAGAGACGATCGGTTATTTCCATAGTTATCAGGAAGGTTTTACAGGTCGAACCCCTATTGTTTGATTTTTACTCTGAGAATTAAGACTCTTTACTGGACTGATCGCGAATCACAAGTTTTGCGAGCTCTTTGAAGGTTTCGAAAACCCCAACCCCTTTGGTGGCTACCGACTCGAAATCCGGAAGCCCCCAGGGATTGATTAGCTTCCGAAGAGCTGGAAGTTTTGCGACGTTCGGCAAGTCTCGTTTATTGTACTGAAAAACAAGAGGAATTTTCTCAATTGAAATCTTTTCTTCGGTGAGATTCGCTTTTAAATTCTCCAAACTTTTTAGATTTGAATCCATCTTTTCAATTAAAGAATCGACCACAAAAATAATCCCATCCACTCCCTTTAAGATCAGACGGCGCGAATCATCATATAAAACCTGCCCGGGAACTGTATAAAGATGAAACCGTGTCTTATATCCGTTTACTTCCGATAGAAAAAGCGGAACAAAATCAAAGAATAAAGTCCGTTCATTGCCTGTATCAATCGTTAGCTTGCTGACATCTTTTCCTTCTGCACGTTCATGGATAAACTCGAGAGAAGAGGTCTTTCCCGAAAGAGCCGAGCCATAATAGACAATTTTAAAGTTAATTTCTTTATCGTGGTAGTTGATGAATGACATTGAAATTCTTGAGATACAGTAAACTGTATCTGGTTCCCCTATTTTCATTCACGGCAATGCGTTGAATGGTAAAGATTTTTATAAAATGTGATTGAATTGTAGGGTGGGTGAGAAAGTGATGTCAATGAAGAATTTGCGAATTTTCATCAAGAATAGGCTATTCCAAGATTCTTCTACCTTCGATAGCCTTTTGTAGTGTCATTGTATCAATGTATTCAAGGTCTCCGCCTACAGGAATCCCTGTTGCAATACGTGAAAGTCGGATGCCTAGGGGTTTAATCAAGCGAACCAAGTAAAGGGCGGTCGCTTCACCTTCGACATTCGGGTTGGTGGCTAAAATAACCTCTTCTACAGTACTTTCTTGCAGGCGTCTTAAAAGTTCTTTAATTTTCAGATCTTCGGGGCCTATGCGGTCTAAGGGAGAGAGGGCTCCGTGAAGAATGTGGTAAAGGCCCTGATAGGTTTTGCCTTGTTCAATACTTCTCATCTCTTGAGGCCCCTCTACCACCAAAATCATCGATCGATTTCGTCGCTCGTCGGCACAAAGTAAGCAAGGGTCGGTTTCTGTGAAGTTTTGGCAATGGGTGCAGCAGCGAATTTGGCCAATCATTTCAATAATAGAACGAGAAAGGCTCTCTGCATAAGCTTTGGGTGAGCGCAGAATAAAAAAAGCCAAACGAGTGGCTGTTTTTTCTCCAATGCCTGGTAGCCGTGCAAGGTCTTGGATTAAACGATCGAGAGAAGAAGCCAAAAGAATGTTAAATTTTGAGTATTAAATAATGATTTAAGTTTCTTAATTCAAAACGTTAAACTCAAAACTTAAAAAGTGTTTTAAAAAAGACCTGGAATTTTCATTCCCATATTCCCCATGAGGCCGCTCATTTCTTGCTCTAATGCTGCTTTTGCGCGGGTATTTGCTTCATTGACAGCGGCAGTAATCAAATCTTGAAGCATGCCTACATCTTCGGGGTTCACTACTTCTTTTTCAATTTTTAGCGAAACCAGCTCATTTTTTCCGTTTACAATGGCGTTAACCATTCCACCGCCACTGCTGGCCTCAAAAGTTTTCTGAGAGAGTTCCTCTTGACGTTGCATCATTTGTTTTTGCAACTGTTGAGCTTGTTTCATCATTTGCTGAATGTTCATGAATTCACCTCTTCAATTTGAGCGTTTAAAATATGAAGTGCAGATTGCACAATTGGATTTGATGCTTTGGATTCCCTTTGCACGGGTAAGACTTCTTCTTTACCTGCTGGCAAGGGAGTGTCTTGAACTAAAACCCTGTAAGGCCGGTTGAAAAAGTTTTTAGCCGCCTCTTCGATTTGATCTTTCCGTTCATTCAAAAGTTCCATCCATAATGCCCCAGGCTCGAATTGAAAATGAAGTGTGGAATCGGTTAAGCAAGCCCCTTTCAAGTGCTGGAACAGTGAGCCTAACTGAGGACGTTTTTGAGAAAGATGTTGAATAAAGTTTTTGAGTGAAACAGATTCAATCTTTGAAACATTTGCAGAAGGAGTGGTAGCGGGGATGCTTATATTTGCTGCTTCAGAAGGCGCTGACACGGCTTGTTGTACGGGCAATGATTTTGAACTCGTTTTCAGCTGATTTAAGATTTCTGGTAAGCTTTGTAAATCGCTCAGATGGCTTAACCGCACAATCAATGCATCGAGCAATAGCTTTTGAAATTCACTTCGACTAATTTCTTCGACGCCGCGATGAAGGACCTGAATACCAAGATCTAAACTACTCACTGAAACCAGTTTAGATTGTTGAATCACATTTCGTTTTTCGTTTTCCGTAAGGTTTTTAATGACGACAGGATTTTGGGTGGAGTTGTAAAGCAAAAGATACCACCAGTATTCTAGCCATTGAGAAACAAATTGTTTTAAATCATGACCTTTCTCATAAGTTTCTTCGGCAATTTTAAAAGCTCTAAAAGTGTTTTTCTCAAAAATAGCCTGAGTAATTTCTTGAATGCTTTGGCTATCACTTAAGCCCAGCATAGAAGCGACTTTACTCGTTTCGAGTTTTCCATTGGTAAAGGCAATCGCTTGATCGAGTAGGCTTTGGGAATCTCTCAAAGAGCCTTGAGATTCACGAGTTAAGAGCAAAAGAGTATCTTCGTTAAACTCAACTTTTTCTTCTTCACAAATTGACTGGAGTTTTTGAAAAATTTCATCGTTTGGAATGCGTCTTAAATCGAATCGTTGGCAACGTGAAAGAATGGTTGCAGGAATTTTATGTACTTCAGTTGTGGCAAATAAAAAAAGCACGTGAGGAGGAGGCTCTTCGAGTGTTTTTAGCAGCGCGTTGAATGCCGAGGTGGAGAGCATGTGAACTTCATCAATAATAAAAATTTTATAACGTCCCGAAGCCGGCATGTATTTTAGGCCTTCTCGAAGATCCCGAACATTTTCAACCGAAGTATTGGAAGCGCCATCAATTTCTTGAACATCCAGAGAAATGCCTTGGGTAATTTCTTTGCAAGAATTGCATTGGTTACAGGCTGTGAAGGTTGGACCTTTTTCACAATTCAAAGATTTTGCGAAAATTCGCGCCAGAGAGGTTTTGCCAATACCTCGGGCACCGGTAAATAAATAAGCATGATGGATGCGCCCTGAAGAAAGAGCATTTTTTAGAGTTTCAACAACAGCACTTTGGCCCACTACTTCTTCAAAACCTTGCGGACGATATTTTCGGGCGATGACTTGATAAGACATGAGGTTAGTTACCAGTTATCAGTTATCAGTTATCAGTTGCCAGTGTATTTGCTAATAACTAGTCACTGGTTACTGAGAACTGTAATTAAAAAAGTCAGGCACCCTCCCGCCCCATTGCTGAAACGGGAAGTTCCCCACGGCACAGATCGAATTCTACTACCGTTGCTTCCTTCCGGACCTGGCGGGGTTTGTAGGTCGTTCTTGCGTAGGACCTGACTAAACTCTTTTAGCGATTTTTTTATCGTTCCTGCAAGAGAGAAAATTTAATTTTGGAAGGGAATAAAAAGAGTTAAAACGGAAAGGGCGGGATTCGAACCCGCGATACCCGTTAAGGTATACTCGCTTTCGAGGCGAGCGCCTTCAACCACTCGGCCACCTTTCCATTCGTTCATCCGCCAGAGGCGGACTCACTAAAGTAAAAGGGGAGATCTTTATTCTCCCCCTTTACAATCCCCCATCGACAAGGAGGAAATTTTACGGAAGGAGCGGGATTCGAACCCGCGTTACCCGTTAAGGTAAACACGCTTTCCAAGCGTGCGCCTTCAGCCACTCGGCCATCCTTCCTTAAGCCTTCTTTCCTAACCTAC
>CAYWGE010000082.1:6301-7502 GCA_964457215.1 uncultured Pseudomonadota bacterium | reverse complement strand
TAACCAAAGATATGTTGCTAATGCGCGTGTCTTTAATCCCGCCTTGGGAGCACATAACTCTATTTTTGGGTCTTATTTATATCAATAAGACATCGACCTTTTTTTATTCTTAGGGGGGCATCGATTATTTTTAAGTGCGCTCATTGAAAGCTTCCAAAAAGTCCCTTTATTTTCTTTTCCTATTTTGCAACCTGGTATCACCCCCATACTCGATTTGATGTTTCATCTTACTGCCGATACGTTAATTATTTGTTTACAACTTTCAGCCCCCGTTTTGATTGCTATTTTTATTGCAGATCTCCTATTGGGAATCACAAATCGTATTGCTCCGATGGTTAACGTCTTTGAAATGGGATTTAATATTAAAGGCTTTGTTGGGGTTTTATTAGTCTATTTTTCTCTGCCTATTTTGGTCTTTCAGAGTAAGTACTGGTTTCAGATAATGGTTAATAATTTCAAGCAGTTAACTGATATTTTTCTGAGAGTCTAAAACCCTTCAAATTTTAGGTTTTTATGTGGTATCCTTTAAGTAAAGAGAGCTTTTAACTCTTTTTAACAACCTTGACAAAAAAAAGAGTGTTTTAAGCAACTTGGCTGCAGAGCTTTGCCGATAATAAGTTAGAATGATTAGATCCCTCATTTAGAAGAGGGTAGAGGAGCTTATATGGCTGGTGTTTCAGGAAGTGGTTCATCTTCAAGACCCAATCGTCCGATTCAAAATTCAGAGACGAGACGCACGGAAACCCGTCAGACTCAGTCTCGCCAACAAACCGCTCGACAAGAATCGGCCGCTGTTACGCAGCGTCGTCAAGCCACAGCGGCGGATCACCGTATGGTCGATGCACGTCAATTAAACGAGGCCATGCAAGCTGCCCGCTCCACCGGATCTCCTTTTGCAGAAGTCATCATGAATGGAGAATTAGTGCTTTTTCCGACGACTCCTCCTCAAACGAATACTTCTTCACGCCCTGCAAATTCGGGAGATGCTCCGGCCCCTGAAGAATATTCTTTATTAGAAGGTGAAACAGAATCTACTACTCAAAATTTATTATTTGATTCGGGCTCAGAATCTCCTTCTCCAAGAGCGTCTTCGAGCTCCATTGGAAGTAGACGGGGTGGAATTGTGGGAAACCAAGGTGGTGATTCGGTCGATTATAATTCCCTTTGGCAAAGTATGACATTGGGCCAACAACAAGGCGAT
>CAYWGE010000082.1:5487-6291 GCA_964457215.1 uncultured Pseudomonadota bacterium | reverse complement strand
CGATGATACACGCCGAGATATTCGTCGCATGGAAACGCAAATGCGTTATAGAATGCGCCTCATTGCTTTAGCCAATATTTTAGGCCCTGAATTTGTATTACAAATGATGGTCTATCAATCTGAAGACGATGATAAAGTTGGAAACCGTTTATTTTTGAAACAACTCAATCGTTGCCGCGAAACCAAATCAAAAATATTGAAAGCCATCGCTTTAAAGCCTCCCCCTCCTGCCAATGCTTCAGGAAACGCGACGGCGGCGGCAGATGCGCAAAATAAACAGGCGAAATACACTCAATGGGTTTCGGTCTCTCAACAGTTGATGCAAGAAGTTCAGCAGAGCGAACGGACGATTATGGATGTGATGAAAGATCGAATGGAAGCCAAGTCGCGTCTTTGGGAATTTTATGTAGATTTTAAGCGCTCGTGTAATGAACTCAATAAATATGTCATTAAAAATCAATAACGAGTTCTAGGGTGAGTTCTAATTGAAACATTCACTCGGCAAAGTTAATTTACAAAGGGCGCGTATGGGTTGCGCCCTTTTTGTTTTCTTGCGGAATTTTAGAGGATGATTTAGCATAACAGATGGATATCTTTGTATTTTTGCTAATTTATCTATCTAAAGAAACGCAAGAAAAGAGCTTAAAATGAGCCCAGAAGAGAAAAAAGCGCGAGGAGAAAAAACTCCAGATCCACTCGACTCTAAGGCGCACCCCTCTACCGTAGAGTTAGAAAAAAGATTAGAAGCCATTACTCCCGAACAGGAAAGCTACGCCAAAGAGTTATACGAAAAGTTTTTAAAGG